>JAEZYR010000126.1 GCA_023442635.1 Bacillota bacterium
CCCGTGGGATGCTCTGGATTGGGTGAGATACGCTCGCGCAAGACACCTTTGACGGCCAATACGTACTCTGGACGCACTTGAAGTGCCTCTGCCTTTAGTGACTCGGAGGCTGACTCGTCGACAACCAGCTGAATTTCACCAGATCTATCGCGCAGCATAAAGAACATCATGGATCCCAAATTGCGAACCCGATGACACCATCCCATCAGCGTCAATGTCTGACCGAGCTGCTCAGTCCCCAGCTCTGCACAGCGGCAACTCCGCTTTAGGTCTGTTATTCCCTTCATCTTTTCCTCCCTTTGTTCGTGGCCTGGTTTCGACCACAAAAGCATGCATCTGGGCTCAGTAAACACCTGAACCCATCCTATGACAGAATGCCGTTCTTATGCCTGAGGCTGCAAAGCAGCCAGAATATCCTCTACGTTGAGGCTGACTTCCACCTCGCTACCGTCGGACAGATCGCGAAGCTTAGCCCGTTGTTGCGCCAATTCGTCAGATCCAAGAACGATAATATAGCGGTAGTTTGATTTGTTGGCATATTTCATTTGAGCCCGCAAACTGCGATCGCAAATTTCAGATTGGCAGGCCAGACCAGCTTGACGCAAAGCATCTGCCAGCTGCAAAGCGGCTGCTCGACTTTCCGCATCGAGGCCAGCCAAAAAAAGGCGATTTTGCGTTTTGGCGGCTGGCAAGGCCTGGTTGGCCTCAAGCTCAAGCAGAAGACGCTCAACGCCCATCGCAAAGCCACAGGCTGGTGTGGCAGGTCCACCTAACTGCTCCACCAATTGGTCATAGCGACCGCCACCGCAAATGGTGCCTTGCGTCCCTACATGCTCTGAAATAAATTCAAAAACGGTGTGGCTGTAGTAATCCAGTCCCCTGACGATCCGAGGGTTGACAACGTAGGGGATGTCCATCGCCTCTAGATATTTTTTGACTGAGTCAAAATGCCTGGCCGATTCTTCGTCTAGGTGCTCGAGAAGGAGCGGAGCTTCGCTTAGACGAGCTTGATCTTCTGGCACTTTGCAATCCAGTATCCGCAAGGGATTACTTTCGAAACGAGCCTGACAGTCTTCACAAAAATGCCCAATTTGAGGCGCAAGCCACTCCCTTAGTTTTTCTTGATAGGCTTGGCGGCAAGCTGCGCTGCCCAGGCTGTTAATCTCTAAACGCAACTCACTCAGGCCTAGCGAGCGCAAGTAGCGGTGAACCAGGCTGATGACCTCCGCATCCAAAGCGGGGCTGGACGAGCCAAAGCACTCCACTCCAAATTGATTAAACTCGCGCTGGCGGCCTTTTTGGACGGCCTCATAGCGGAATAAGTTGAGCTTGTAATAGAGTTTCACAGGTGTCGGCCAAGAGGCCATGCCCTGTTGTATGTAGGATCGCACCACACCAGCGGTTCCTTCTGGCCTCAATGTCAAGGATCTTCCAGCTCTATCTTCAAAACTGTACATTTCTTTGCGCACAATGTCGCTCGCGTCGCCTACACCTCGAGCAAAGATATCTGTCGCTTCGAACGTTGGGATACGAATCTCTCCGTAGCCAAAGCGTTCGCAAATATCGTCAAATTTTGCCTCCAGCTGACGCCATCTGGCACTCTCTTCAGGCAAGATATCGCGCGTTCCTCGCGGGGCTCCCAGACTCTCCATGAGCTCTCCCACCTTCCATGTCCATATCCTGTTTATTTTAGCGTTTCGCCCTAGGGCTGACCAGGTCACCCCAAAAGTCAGCCCCTATTTGGCTTTGTCGATTCTCCTAAAGCAAAGACAAAGGTGAAGGCCGAGTATCATCGACGCTCACTATTGAGACTTTCTAGACTTTGAGCCTCATAGGCATAACTGTACCAACAAGGCTGTATGCGACGCGTGTAGTAGTAAAAACCCTTTTCGCGGTCGCGCCACTCCCAAATCTCACTCTCTTGTACTCTCAGTAGAGGCATGACGCCTAAATGATCCAAAACACGCGGTTCATTACTAGAATCATAGTAAAAACCTGATGCCGTGTACTTGATTAAATCGTCACTGCTACACACGAAATGGATGAGGAGCTGTCGGCTCTGATCCTGGAGCAGATGAATTTCTTTTATGGGTGCGGCTTGGAGAAAGTGAAGGGGCTCTGGCAAGGCTTCCTCGCCCATCTTTAGGTCGCCATCTTTTTCTCGGAGTGTCTGCAGCAAAAGTGGCATATTTTCTTCCATCCGCTCCCGCTTATCAGCCACAAACTGGTAGAGGTCGAATTCTCGGCGCATCATGCGGCTCGTCAGATGGATGAAAAGCAAAACAGCAAGCAGAAGGATGGCCAAAAGAATGCTGAAGCGCTGAGATCTTGTCAGGCGCCTAGAGCGAGCCCGCTCTGGGGCTGTATCCGATAAGGGCGTACTAGGGTTAGATATCTGCGGCCTGGAATCGTCTAGACTTCGCTTCCGTGACATGCTGTCACTTCCATTCTTCTATTTTGGTAGGCAAAGTCTAACATGGCCAAGCAGGCTGGACCCGCCGTTTCCGTACGCAGGATGCGCTCGCCCAATGTAAAAGCTCGAAAAGCCGCCGCTTCTCCCTCTTCTACTTCGTTTGGGCTCAGGCCTCCTTCTGGCCCAACCAGCAAGTAAAAGTCTGAATCGCCTGTCCAAGCCTCTGCAGGTAGAGAAGCTAAGAGGCTAGCTAAAGAGCAGCTTTTTTCTCCTTCCCAAGCGATGAGACGTTGTTCTCGGGGCTTTACAGGGCCGAGTTGCTGCAAGTACTGCGGCCAGCTGAGCAAGGGGTGCACCGTCGGCACAAGACCACGCTGGCTCTGCTCAGCGGCGGCTTTGGCAATCTCCTGCCACCGTGTTTGTTTGCCCTGTAATTGCTTGTCTTTTGGGCGGCTGACCGAGCGTTCAAACAGGATCGGCTGAATGCTCCAGGCGCCTAATTCTACAGCGTCTTGGACAATCGCATCCATTTTTTGCCCCTTGGGCAAACCCTGTAGAAGATGGATCCTAGGACCTGATTCAGCCTTATTTTCGCTCCAAGTGAGCAGCTCAACTTCGACAGCCTTATCTCTGATCTGCTTGATTTGGCCTTGAAAATCGTGGCCGCGACCATCACAGACAGTCACCTGATCCCCCGCTGTCAGGCGCAAAACCCTAGCCGCATGATGGCTGTCTGCTGGCGACAAAGTCACCACACAAGCTGGCTTTGGGTTTTCAAGAGAGCTAGGTGGCAAATCCAGGAAAAACCTCGGCATGTCGATAACCTTTCTGATCGTGTTCGCGCTTGTCCTTCACAAGCCTATGGGCTGACGCCCAGACTGCTATTGTCTATGGCTTCTTTGCCTTGAGTTTCAGAAATCTGAAGCAGTCTGGGCTTGCCGTCTCTTCTCCAAGATCGCTCGTGCCCAGCTGAGGTCCTCAGGTGTTGTAACCTTCAAATTTTCGCGATCTCCAGGACAAACATAAGCCTGCCCCCCGGCTGCCAAAGCCAGCGAAGCGTCGTCCGTATAGACCTTGTCCTCCTGTGAGGCGAGACGATGCCATTCGAGGCCTTCTTTGAGACGGTAAGCTTGCGGTGTCTGAATTTGGTAACAGGCACGGCGCTCTGGCACTTGCTGGATCTCACCTTGCGGTGCGATTGCGATCGTATCGACGGCTGGCACGGCTAATGTCAATAAGCCCCTGTCCATTTCTTGCAAACGGGCGACAAAACAAGACAATGTCTCGGGCTTAATCAGACATCGCGCTGCATCGTGCACCAGAACCCACGCCGCTTCTTGCTCTGCAGGCGACAGCGTTTCGACCAAAGCTTCCAGGCCCAAAGCAACGGTTTGCTGTCGGGTCTCACCGCCAGCCAACACCCAAAGTTCTGGGGCAATAAACTGAGGATCCTCATTCGCCCAGTGATGGAGCACGGAGCGACTTTCTTGTTCAAGGGCTTCGAGTTCTTGGCTTTGACCCAAAACGACCAACCCAGCTAGATCAGGTATCGTGAGCAGAGCCTGAAGCGTCCAACTCAGAAGGCTGCGCCCTGCCATGTGTGTCCAGATCTTGTTATGACCCAAACCCAAGCGGCTTCCTTGGCCAGCGGCTGGAATCAGCACATAAATTTTGTGATCAGATGAAGAGCACATCAAAGGCCTCCGTAATATGGTCTACATAAAGGACATCCAAATGAGGGGGCAAGGCTTCCAACGAAGTCGCCTTCCCTAGCCGTCGTTGCCGATTAGAGCTTGGGAGAATGATCATTTCTAGGCCACAACGCGCTGCTTCTCGCACTCTTGAAACGACGTCTAGGACAGGCCTTAATTCACCGCTCAAGCCCAATTCACCTAAGACGAGGCAATTATCGCGGACAGGCTGATTCTTGCAACTGGATGCAATGGCCGCTGCAACAGCCAAATCACTAGCCGTATCACTGACACGCAAACCGCCTACCACGTTGACATAAGCATCAAGATGGCCAAATGCGAAGCCCTGGCTTTTCTCAAGGACGGCCATCAACATGCCCATGCGACTGCGATCTAAACCCTGTGTCTGTCGCTGAGGGCTCGGATAACTCGAAGGGGTTAGCAGCGCTTGAACTTCTAGCAACAAGGGGCGCGTACCCTCCATGGAGCTCGTCAAAACAGAGCCTGAAGCCTGCCGCGGTCGCCCAGCCAGCAGGGCTTCCGAAGCGTTTTGGACGCCTTGAAGGCCCTCGCTCGTCATCTCAAACATAGCGAGTTCATTGGTTGCCCCAAAACGATTCTTGACGGCACGCAACAGACGCAACTGCTGATAGCGTTCGCCCTCGAAATACAAGACGGTATCGACCATGTGTTCGAGCACACGAGGTCCAGCCAGCGCACCGTCTTTGGTGACATGCCCCACAAGAACAATCGTGATGCCCAGCTGCTTTGCCAAGCGCAAAAGGCCACCTGCCGTCTCGCGTACCTGTGCCACCGTGCCTGGGGCAGCCGCCAGCTGCTCACTATAGAGCGTCTGAATCGAATCGATGATGAGCAATTGTGGCTGCAAGTGTAAGAGATGCTTGACAATACGCTCGAAACGCACATCCGCCAGAATCTTGATGCGACCCTGACCTTGAATATGCAAACGATCAGCCCGTTGGCGCAACTGCTCAGGACTCTCTTCACCATTGACGTAAAGAACCGTTCCCTCAAAAGCAGCCTGAGCCGCCACTTGCAAGAGCAAGGTCGACTTGCCAATACCTGGATCACCGCCGACGAGCACCATGGATCCTGGCACAAAGCCTCCGCCTAACACGCGATCCATCTCTGCCAAACCAGCCGTCACGCGAGTCTGGCTTCTTTGCTCGACAGCATCAAGATCGAGGGCCTGACTCTGTTCACCAGCCCGTCCCGTCCATGATGCGCGCCCATCGCCTTTAGTTGGGGACTTCCAAAAATCTGTTTCGGAGGTCTGAGTTGTCGACGCCCTGCTCGCTTTTTGGCCTTGCTGGGCGAGTTGTTGCTCTAGCCAGTCTCGGCTGCCTTTGCTCGTTACGGGTTCTGGTAAGTCCTCCACCACCACTTCTTCTAGGGTGTTCCACTGCCCACAAGCTGGACAACGGCCGAGCCAACCCGTTGTTTCATGTCCACAGGCCTGGCAAACATAGCGTTTTCTTTCTTTTTTCTTAGCCATTTTGCCCTTTATTCCTCTCGAAGCATGCTTTCATTTGAAGGATTGTCCTTCATATTGAAGCTAGCGAGTGCCCCATCGAGCTGCTAAAAACATGCTTTTTCAAGCCATTTTGGCTAAAGTTACCTTTTTCTCAAGCAGAGCCTGCTTAAAGGCCTCCCGATCCCACTCAAGCAATACAGGGCAGTGATCCGAACCCATCTCTTGATCGAGTATATCCGCTTGCTTCAGGTAAGGACAAAGTCGCTCTGAGCAGAGAAAATAATCAATTCTCCACCCCACATTTCGTTCCCTCGCCCGCGTGCGGTAACTCCACCAACTGTAGCGATCTTTGGCTTCGGGGTGGAAATAGCGAAAACTATCCACAAAGCCAGCAGCGAGGAGGCTTTCAAACTTTTGTCGCTCTTGCACGCTGTAACCTGGACTTTTTTCATTGCTTTCAGGATTGGCCAGGTCGATGGGATGTCTTGCCACATTCAAGTCACCACAAACGATGACAGGTTTTTGGCGATCTAATTCTTCGAGAAAATGGCGGAAGGCGTCCTCCCAAAGTTCACGGTAGCTAATGCGGCGCAGGCCATCTTGTGCATTCGGTGTATAGACAGTCACGAAATAAAACTCGGGATACTCAAGGGTAATCACTCGGCCTTCGAGGTCGTGCTCAGCTACGCCGATGCCAATATGCACTGCGAGGGGCTCTTCTTTGACAAAAGCCGCCGTACCTGAATAGCCTTTTTTTTCTGCATAATTCCAGTAGGACTGGTAGCCATCTGGTAGGAAGTCACACTGGCCAGCTTGCAGCTTTGTCTCTTGCAGAGCCAGGACATCCGCATCAAAAGCGACAAATTGCTTCGGAAATTCTTTTTTGAGGATGGCTCTTAGACCATTCACATTCCAAGAAATGAGTTTCATTTTCTACCTTTTCTAAAGCTGTTTCTCGTGCTGAGCAGCGACTCAAGTTTTAGCCTATAAAACGGCAACTAGAGTCCTTTTCTGAACCAAGCCGCTTGCTCTCTGGCATTTGATGTGTGTTTTGTCGCCTATATTCTAATGGACGCTTAAGCGCTTAGCCGAATGCTTTCCAAACCGTCAAAATGGCCAAACAAGCGATGCCTTCTCCCTGCCCCATGCCCGTCAGGCCTTCACCAGTTGTGGCTGTCAAACCGATGGCATCAACAGGGAGGCCTAAATATGCCGAAAGCTGTTCTTTCATCTGTGGAATCCAGGGGCTGAGCTTCGGCTTTAGGGCTTCGATGGATAGGGAGAGGTGGAGGAGGCGCATGTCTTTTTCTCTGAGATCGGCTAGGGCTAGATCCAAATAGGCTCGACTATCTTTTTGGCCTTCACAACATAACTTGTCGGCAACGGCTCCCAAAATATTGCGCCCTGTTACACCTGAAATCGCATTGGTTATCGCATGCAAGACCACATCCGCATCTGAATTACCTGCCAGAGCCCTAGCGCCAGGGATGCTTACCCCTGCCAAAAGCAAAGCTTTGGAGGTATCAGCATCTTCAAAGCGATGGTGATCTTGTCCCAGGCTTGCAATACTGTAGCCACCCTCCCAGTTGTTTGACATATAGGCTCCTCTCTCCTCCTGCCCTTGATCCTAAGCTGATCTCGAGTTCCTCGTCGACTGTTTATTCAAGCTACTCTTCGATCGTGCCCCAGCTCACGAGTTGACATGGCGTCCCAAGCGGCGGAGTGCTGCCCCAATTTCTGCCATGGTGTCACCACTAAAATCGATAAAGCGAGCCTTGACGGCGCCATGCTCCAAAAGAAAAAAGCTAGGATACTGTGTCAGGTCTATTTCGGCTAATTTCTGGGCTTCCTGACTATCGCGTTCGACCCTTACCACAAGCACGTCGGAATACCAAGCTTCAGCTGCTCGTTCCAAAATATTTTGGGTGGCGTGGATACTGTCTAAGTCTGCATCCACGAAGGCCAAAAGAACAGCTCGCTTTTCGTGTGCCAAAATCTTTTCGAGCGAAGCGGGTTCTCGCAGTCGAAGCCCTTCCCCCAATTCGGGAATCTTTTCGTAGCTTAGGACTAAGACAGGCGCATCATAGCGTTCAGGCCCATAGCGAGCGCTGGCTTCTTTTTCGCTGAGCAAGAAATCCTCTTGGCGCTCTTCTGGTGTCGAAGCATCGCTCCCCTCTTGTCCACGGGATGCTTCGACTTTTACCTTTTCACTCGGTGAGGCCTGCTGTCTTTTTCCCGAGTGGCAAGCCCCCAAAAAGATCGTCAGCAAAGCGCTCAACCCAAGCAAGGCAGCCTTTGAGCTAGCTTTCTTGATCGGATTGAGCAGACGCACGCTTGCGCTTAGCTTAGGCTTTTTCGTCGCGAGCCTCATCTTGGATGTCATCCAAAGGAAGGTGGGCAAGGATGCTCTCAACCGTGCCAGGCAATAAGTCGGCAGGCAAGGTCTCTATCTGACCCTTGTCGACTAAATCAGCAATCTGTGGGTTCATGCCTAACTGATCTAAGAATGGCACCCCCAGGCTATTGGCCGCATCTTCGCCTCTGCCCTCGCCAAAGGGATACAAACGTTCGTGACAAGAGGGGCAGTCCAGATAAGCAAAGTTTTCTATCAATCCCAAGAGCGGAACCTGCATTTTCTCTGCCATGACGCCAGCCTTACGGACAATCAGGTGCACCAGATCCTGAGGGCTGGTCACCATGACCATGCCGTCGACGGGCAGAGATTGGTAAACCGTCAGGGGAACATCGCCCGTACCAGGTGGCATATCGAGCAGAAGGACATCTAGGTTGTCCCAGATCACCTCACTATAGAATTGTTTGATGACTTGACCCAGAACAGGACCGCGCCAAACAACAGGCTGTGTGGGATCTTCAAGGAGGACATTGATGGACATGATCTGGATGCCAATACGCGTTCTCATAGGTTCTAGGCCATCGCCTGTTGAGTAAGCCTGTCCCTGAAGGCCGAAGGCTTGGGGGATGCTAGGGCCAGTTAAGTCTGCATCCAAAATACCGACCCGTAAACCTTGGCGCGCGAGCATGACAGCCAGCATGGCGGTAATAGAGGATTTACCCACACCACCTTTGCCACTTGCAACAGCAAAAACACTGCGAACCCTCGCTTTAGGGTGTAAGGGCGCCAAAAGGCTCTGAGAAGGGCAAGCACCGCCATTCTGAGCAGACGGGCAGCCGCCTTTGGATGCACAAGCAGAACAATCAGCCATCGTAAAAACCTCTTTTATCTAATCTTTCGTTTCGACCAGCATCTGGCTTGAAGAAAATTGCGAGCCAGTCTGTTTTATTTCAATTTGCTTTAGCTTAACGCTGAGCCCGATAGATGTGGTAACCATGGTCGCGAGCTAGGCGCTCGACTGCATTTTCACCAAACAATCGCTTGAGCTCTCGAGCCGCCGATTCAGCTCCCTGCTGCTTGCGAATCACAATATAGAGTTCCCCACCAGGGTTAAGCTGGGCATAAGCGCCTGCAAAAAAGGCGTACACAACTGACTTGCCAGCCCGTATGGGGGGATTGCTGAGCACAAAGTCATAATGCTGTCCCTCTAATGCCGACCACCCATCACTAAGTTGACAAATAGCCGCTGCGCCATTGGCCTTCGCGTTTTGCTCGGCCAAATGCAAGGCTCGCTCATTCACATCGACCATCGTGAGCTCTAAGGCTGGAAAGCAGCGTTTGGCAATGATGCCCAAACAACCGATACCACAACCCAAGTCAAGCAAACGCCCCTCTGTTTTGCCGATCTGGCGGCGCTCGCGAATGAAAGTCTCGAGCAGTAAGCGACTACCTGGGTCTAAATTTTTCCCTGAAAAAACACCGCGGTCGCTTTGAAAAACAAAGGTCTTGCCTTCGACCTGACATTCATAGCTGAAAGGCTCTGAATTCACGGTGGGCTGTGCCGAAAAATAGTGTTCCATGTGAAGATTCTACTCTCTTCTCCAATCTATTCGCTCTAGAAAATAGGTCTACCAGGCTTATGTCAGCCTAGTAGACCCAAAGTCTGGCTTTTACCTCTCTAATGCCAGCCTATGGTGCTTGCGGTCGTGACTTTAGATGTCAGGCTAGAGCCTGGCAACTTCATGTGGTCAGTGCTTGAGGCGTGTCTCTGTGTGTAAGCGCTTGAAGACACCCGTTCGTTCCAAAATCCAAACAGCTGGGATGCCCAAAATGTAGAGCACACCAACTTCGCCTAGACCGACGGTCAACATGCTCAGCAGCCAAACAGGCACCGTGAATTGCACGTCCGTCAAAATCAACGGCAAATAGGTGCCCACGATCAGCGCATTGCTGATGACAGTAGGCAAGGGCAAAAGCAGATAGGCCCATTGAAACTTCTGGCTGGCGCTAGACACTGTGCCGGGCACTGTACCGCGCGCCCCTAGGCTGAGGCGTTGGGCAAGAGCCGCCGTCACAATCGCCGCCAAGGCCGTTGCCAAAGTACCGAAGACGATGTCGACCATACCCACTTGACCCAAAATATTGGCAAGAAGACAACCTAAGATGACACCTGGCGTCGCCCCTGGCAAAAAAGCGCAAAGGAGCATCAGCAACTCAGCAATGCGGAACTGCACCATGCCAAATGAAATGGGTAGAAAGACAAAAGTCAGCACAACATAGAGCGCGGCAATGATGGCAGCCTGGGCGAGCACGGCTGGCTGACGCCATTGCTGGGGAGCTATCCCCCAAAGGCGCTGTGATAGAGTAGTTTTCGTTTCCATAGCGCTTAGTCTATCATGGAGCACAAGACAATCAGAAGGTGCATCATATCTCTCATGCAAGCTGAAAACTTCGATCAAAAGCGCCCCTCCGCCAAACCTATCTCAGCGAAACCTCGCATAGCGGTACTCGCTACAGGTGGCACCATCGCTTCTCGACCTTCAGACAGAGGGCTATCTCCAGGCGTAAGCGTCGAAGAGCTCATGCGTTTTTGCCCTTCTGCCCACCTGCACTATGAGCTCGAGTGCGAAGAATTGCTGCGCTTAGACTCCTCAAACATCCAGCCTGAGGAATGGCAGCTTATCGCCAGAGCTGTAGCTCGCGTGGTGGCTTCTGCAACACCGCCAGCTGGCATCGTCATCACCCACGGAACCGACACCCTAGCTTATACTGCAGCCGCCTTGTCCTACATGTTAGAAGGCCTTCCCTGCCCTGTTGTACTGACAGGTTCTCAGCTACCGATTGATGACCCCCTGAGCGATGCAGACGGCAACTTGCGCCTAGCTCTGGCCATGGCCTCGAGCTCTTGTCCTGGGGTTTACGTCGCCTTTGGGCGAACGGTTATTTTGGGAACGCGTGCTGTCAAGGTCAGAACCACGGCTTTCGATGCCTTCGAGAGCATTAACTATCCCCCAGTCGCTCGCCTGGATGGGGACGGCCTTGTCCTCAATCATCAAGCTATTCAGATCGATTCCTCCAAAAAGACCTTTCGCTGTTTAGATCAGATCGATCCGAGTGTCCTTGTTCTCAAACTGAGTCCTGGTCTCGACCCCAAACTGCTGGCTAGTCTGCCCCAACTTGGCTATCGTGCCCTAGTATTAGAGGCCTTCGGCATCGGCGGCATTCATGTTTGGCGCCGTGATCTAGCAGCGGCGCTCGAAACAAGCATGAAGGCTGGCTGTCTGGTGGTCATCACCAGTCAATGTCTGTATGAGCGCAGTGATTTCTCGCGCTATGCGGTCGGGCGCAACATCTTAGATCGCGGTGCGCTACCAGCCTTTGATATGACCACGGAGTCCTGCGTGGCCAAACTGACCTGCCTACTCGGACGCAGTCAGGATCCTGCTTGGATCCGTCAAGCTTTTGTGCAAACCCAGGCCTATGATCACCTTAGCTAGCGTCTACTTTCGCGGCCATTTCAGCCTAAATCACTGGTAACTTTGGCTAACCTATGGCTTTGGCCTAAAATGGCCTTATGCTTCGATCCTATCTACGTCCTGAGCGTTGGGCAATTGTATGTGGTCTTTTGCTAAAGGCTCTCGGTTCTTTCTGCGAGTTACTCTTGCCTGCTATGCTGGCCACACTTCTAGATAAAGCTGTACCCCAACATAACCGCACTGCCATTTTTCAGCAGGGCGCTGTGATGTTGTTGTTTGCTGTGCTCGCTCTCCTCGGCAATCTTTTGGCCAATCGCCGTTCTGCCCTGGTTGCTTCGCGCATCACACGACAACTGCGCCATGATTTATTCACGCGGAGTCTTTACCTTTCTCAAAGCCAGGTCGAAAGCTTCGGCGTTTCTTCTCTCGAAACGCGCCTCACTTCGGATACCTATCATGTCCACCAAATGCTATCCCGCCTCCAGCGTGTTGGTGTTCGAGCCCCCATCCTGCTTCTGGGCGGTTTGATTTGTACTTTCGTTTTAGACTGGCGCCTAGCCTGTATTCTCCTGGGCAGCCTTCCTTGCATTCTCTTGCTGGTACGCCTTGTTGCTCGGCGTAGCAAAATGCTTTTTCGACAAGCGCAGCAACAAGTCGAGAAATTGGTACAGACCTTGCGAGAAAGTCTAAGTGGCATTCGTCTCATCCATGCGGTTTGTAGCGAAGGGCGAGAAGCTCAGTCCTTTGCTCAAATCAACCAACAACTGTCCCAAGCCGAGCGCCGCGCCGCCAACTACATGGCTCTTAGCAATCCTGCCGTGAACCTCATTCTCTACACTGGTCTTGCATTTGTGCTGATATTCGGAGCCTTTCTGGTGCAAGCCCAGCAAGTTCATAGCGGCACCATTTTGGCCTTCTTGACCTACTTCACTACCATTGCAAACTCGATGGTAGCCATGACTCGTGTTTTCACGGTTTACAACCGCGGGATGAGTTCGGCTGCCCGCATCGCTACCGTCCTCGAGGCAGACTGGGATCAAGATGCTAAGCAAGCCCTAAATACGGGTGCCTGGCTGGAACCCATACCTCATGCACCAGCCCTATGTTTTAAGCATGTATCCTTCGCCTACCCTGGCACCAAAAATGTTCTCACAGATCTGAACTTTTCAATTCCTCCTGGAACAAAGTTAGGCATTATGGGCGCTACAGGCTCTGGCAAAAGCACGCTACTTCATCTTCTGCTCCGCCTTTATGAACCTCAAACAGGGCAGATCGAAGTTTTGGGACACCCACTCGAAGCTTACAGCCGCGAACAGCTAGCTAGTCTTTTCGGTGTAAGTTTCCAGGAGGATTTTCTGTATCGCGAGAGCATCCGCCAAAATGTGACCTTCGCTCGTGACATCGACGAAGAAGCCCTGCAAATGGCGCTCAACAGCGCCCAAGCAAGCGACTTTATTGCAGAAAAAGACAACAGCCTAGATCATAAGCTCGCCGTACAAGCTGCCAATTTGTCTGGCGGTCAGCGCCAGCGCCTTTCGGTTGCCCGCGCCTTGGCTGGTCACCCCAGCTTCATCATCCTGGACGACGCTGCTTCAGCCCTAGATCAGCGAACAGAAGCCGCCCTACGACACGAGCTCTCGACGCAATATGAGGGCGCAACCCAAATCATTGTTTCTCAGCGACTCAGTGCGATCTGGCAGGCCGATCACATCCTCTATCTCGAATCTGGACGCATCTTAGCGCAAGGCAATCACCAGGCCCTTCTCAAAAGCTGTCCAGCTTATGCTGCCCTCGCCCATGCACAACTGGGCTTGGTTCATACCAAACAGCAAGGTGGTGGCCTCGGATGAGTTCTAAGCCAAAGCCAAACGCCCCCAAAGAAGCCCCTCGTCGCGCCAAAGATCTGACTTATGTTCTGCGCTCGCTTTTCCCCTATCTCAAGCAGCAGCGCTATGCCTTTATGCTGGCTTTCTGCCTCATGTTCGTTGGCAACATCTTGCAACTCTTCGGGCCACGCCTAGCAGGTTCAGCGATCGATGCGATGAAGGATCTGCAGGCTGCATCAAGCCTGTGGCCTGTCTTTCGTTTGGCTTTAGCCATGTGGTTGGCCTATGTGATTTCAGCTATCGTTAGCTACATCAATGCGCGCTTAATGGTTCGTTCATCCCAAAATCTTGTGCGTCGTATGCGCCAGGATCTGTATGAGCACCTTCTCCACCTGCCAGCCGCTTTCTTTGACCGAAAGGCCAGCGGCGAACTGGTTTCTCACATGTGCTATGACATCGATACCGTCAACGCTTCGCTCTCAAGCGATCTCCTCCAATTGGGGGCTTCGATCATCAGCGTTGTCGGAGCCTTGATCATGATGCTCAGCCTTTCCTGGAAGCTCAGTCTAGTCTTCTTGATCACGCTGCCTCTTTCCATCTTGTTCACCCGCTTTCGCTCGCATCTTGTCAAGCCACTTTTCCGAAGGCGCTCCTTGTCGCTTGCCAAATTAAACGCTTACGTCGAAGAAATTATTCAAGGGCAAAGAGCCATCCATGTCTACCATCGCCAAAAAAACTTCATCGATCTTTTTGCGCAACACAATGAAGAAGCCGTGACAGCCTACTATCGAGCTGAATGTCTAAGCAGCATGACGGGTCCCATCGTCAGTTTTTTGAGCAACCTATCTTTGGTACTTGTTTCTGTTGTAGGTGCTTGGCTCTTTTTGCTCGGTCAAGTTCCACTCGGTGCCCTTTCAGCTTTTGTTCTTTACAGCCGCCGCTTTTCAGGCCCTATCAACGAAGTCGGAAACTTAGTGGCTGACCTGCAGTCTGCTGCTGCCGCTGCTGAGCGCGTTTTTGCACTGTTAGATGAAGCTCCTGAAGCGCCCGATGCCCCTGCTGCGAGCAAGCTTCCCACAGCCGACATTCAAGGCCACATCCGTTTTGAAGATGTGTCCTTTGCCTATGGAGATGGGCCTGAGGTGCTGCACCACCTATCTTTTGACTCGCCGCCTGGCTATACAACCGCTATTGTGGGGCAGACTGGAGCTGGCAAAAGCAGCCTGATCGCGCTGCTCATGCGTTTTTATGATCCAACAGAGGGGCGCATTAAGCTGGACGGTCGAGATATTCAACAGCTCACACGCCAGAGCGTCCGCCAGGCTTTTACGATCGTTATGCAGGACAGCTGGATTTTTGAGGGTACGGTGGCTGAAAATATTGCTTACTGTTACCCAGAAGCAAGTCGAGCCGAAATCATAGCAGCCGCCCAAGCCGCACAGGCCGATGATTTTATACGCCGCTTACCCAATGGGTATGACTGTCTCCTAAGCTCGACTGGCGTCCAGCTCTCTCAAGGTCAAAAACAACTTCTTGCCATTGCACGAGCGACCCTATCACCTGCCCCCATCCTCATTCTGGACGAGGCCACCAGTCATGTTGACAGCGCCAGTGAGAGCAAGATTCAAGAAGCCTTGGATCAGCTTTTGACCCATCGCAGTGCCATCGTGATCGCCCATCGCTTGTCAACGATTGAACGAGCCGATCAGATTTTGGTGATCGAAGATGGTCGCATCATTGAGCAAGGCACGCATACAGAACTTTTGGCCGCCAATCAGAGTTATGCCGCTCTCTATCGCGCCCAATTCAGCTGAATTATTTGGACTAATAAATCCTGGATCAGGCAGAAATTTTTCCGATTGCAAACGCAAAGATCTCTAAATCATTGTGCAATAATCCTAGTTAATCGTTATACTGTTTGAGAAGACGCAGTCGCTGTTAATGGCTGTGTATTGCTCAATACTAGGTCAAAGGAGTTATGTCTTATGCCCAATCCTTTTTTGCCACCCGAAGCTGAAGATCAGAACAATTCTGCAATCACACACGCTTCCTCTGAGCATGTTGGTAGCCCCGAAGCTTTGCAGGCCGCAGCAGCTGCTGAAACAGCTCAGGAGAACCCAGCTTCAGCTTCCAGCCCAGCTGCAAGTCAAAATGCTGAGCAGCCTGCTGGACAGGTTCAGGGTCAACATACAACGCCTGCCTCGAACAGCTATAGCAACGCAGGGCAACAGCCTTATCAGAACCCAACGCCCTCTCAGAGCAGCTATGCTCATGCTAGCCAACAGCAGGGCTATCAGCAGCCTTATCAGGTGGTGTCACCTCAGCCCAAATACTTGCAGGCTGAGCAGATTGTGGTCGAGCGCCCCAACGGAGAGCGTCATATTCACGCTTTAGCCTCCAATACCCAGCGTATTCTGGCCACGGTGATTGATGCGGCCATCATCGCGATCCCTTCTTGCATCATCTTCTTCATTTTCCTTGTGAGCGTCATTGCTAAGAGCAGCAGCTATCAGTCTCATTCTTATGACTATGGCTACCGCTACCACTCAGAATTTGGCGCAAGCACCTTCGTCGGCCTCCTAGTCCTCAATTTCTTCTTGAGCCTTGTCCTGCCTTTTATCTTCCAGTGTGTCATCCCCTACTTCCAGGAAGGACAGACCATCGGCAAGCGAATCATGCATATTCGTCCCGTCTCCACCTCGGGTCGCTATCTCAGCAAGGGTGAAATCACCATGCGTCAACTGGTGGGTCTCGTCTTGCTTTCATCATTCACGGGCGGCCTCACCAGCTTGATCTCCCTCATCATGATTTTGCTGACGGATCGCCATCAGGGCATTCACGATCGTCTAGCTAACTCAGTGGTTATCAACGACCGCCCCAATTCATGATCTAGATTCGCCTGATTACACAAAGCAGAAGAGGCCAGCGCAATAGCTGGCCTCTTCTTTATTTCCTACTGTCTAGACAAAGTCTTGCTTTTGCTTTCTCATCCTTCTGCATCCAAGTCAGGAATTTGGCAGGCCTTGAGAATGGCCAAAGCTCGTTCTTGATTTTCTGGACAGCTAGCTGCCATGCAAGACGATTTGACCTTAATAGGGATCTCTGGATAGTGGGCTTTGAGCATCAAGGCATTGGTGATCACGCAAATGTCACTGCACAAGCCCATCAAAACGATTTCATCCACGTCTTGGTCACGAAGCCAGGGCAATATTGTAGGGGCGCCAAAACTGCTTTTCGGCAAGATCGTATAGGGCTTATCGGCCAAATCTTTCAATAGATCTGGATAAATATCAGCTCCCCAACTATCTGCCATGCAGTGAGGCTGCGGAAGGCCTTGTCCTTCGAGGGAAAGCAAATAATCTTCCCCATGTTGGTCCTGTGTTAGAAGAAAGAGACCCTCGGCTTCTTGAACAAACGCACATGTGCGCCGAGCAGCTTGGAGCGCTTCATCACTGCCCAGAGCTCCCTGGATAAAGTCATTTTGTAGATCTACGATGATATATAGGGTTCTCATCCAGAACTTCCTCGCCCTACGGCTGATCTGGCCAGGCTGACAAGGGTCCCAAGGCCTGTGCAATTTGCTGCATACGGGGCAAAGCATAGGCAAAAAAGCGCTTGTGAGCTTGGCAGAAACGATTCAAGGTCAAGCTTCCATCTCCCTGGATCGGTTCACAGTCTCGGCGACAGCCACCCCGACAAATCCCCCAATAGTAGCAATCATGGCAGGGGGAGGCCTTTTGCTGAGATTGCTTAACAAAGCAGGCCGCCTTTTGCGAAAGCAATGCCTCGGCCAAACCATTGCTGCCCAATGTGCCTAAGCGTTCTTCATCGAGGACATAGAAGTCGCAAGGGTAAAGCGATCCATCGGCTTCGACTACGCCATAGCAGGTACACACACCGCGCATACTGCAGG
>JAEZYR010000104.1 GCA_023442635.1 Bacillota bacterium
ATATTGAAGTGCCCGATGATCCAGATTTCATCCAAGCCATCAATGATGGTGTCGCCGAACAAACTCGCATGGAACACGGCTGGGGCTATACGGGAGAGTGGACCTACGTCGAAAAGGGTGGTTTGCAGCATCTGAATGGACGTCAGGCGCTGGCTTATATGCGTGTTCGAAAGGTAGACTCAGACTACCAGCGCGCACGAAGACAGCGTGAGGTGCTCAATCTCTTACTAAAGGAATTCCTCAAAAAGAATATTTTTGAGATGATCAATATTGTCAAAACAGGCTTGGGTTATGTAGATACAGACCTGAGTGAGCTAGATCTTCTCGCGCTAGGAACGCGCGTAGCGCCCAAATTCAGCCAGGAAATCGAGCAGATGCAAGTGCCACCCCGAGGTGATTTCTGGGAGAATGACTACTACCAAATTTTGCCAGCTCTCAATCTCGTCAATCCAGAACTCCACAACTTTATTTATGGAACGACAGAACATCTCAAGACCGTACCAGATATCCCAGGGGCTCCACGTGTGCCTACAGACTTTGTGATCGAGCCAGGAACCAAGCGCTTTAGGCAGAGTTATGCAGGCAGTTATGGCTCAGATTTTGAGAAAGTTCAAAGCGATGAGATAGCTCGCCAAAAAGCAGCTGGCTACACGCCGTCTGAGTAAGCTCCATATGCAATCTCGCGAAGCTTCAGAAAGTCAGAGGATGATGTTGACATTCTCTGACTTTCTCTTATACTTAGCAAGTGATGAATCTGGACTTGTCTAGGATGCAAGCTTAATTCCAGAACAAAGTTATGTAGGAGGGTTTTATGACCATTAAGCCACTAGGTGATCGAGTCGTGATCAAGATGCTCGAGAATGAAGAAACGACGAAGAGTGGCATCGTTTTACCTGGTTCTGCGCAAGAGAAACCTCAGGTTGCAGAGGTTGTAGCTGTTGGCCCAGGTGGAATTGTCGATGGCAAGGATGTCGTGATGGAACTCGAAGTAGGCGATCGCGTCCTGATGAGTAAATATGCTGGTACAGAAGTCAAAATTGATGGCGTTGAATACACCATCTTAAGGCAGAGTGACATTTTGGCTATCGTTGAGTAAAGAAGTAGGGAAGGTAGGATACTTTTATGGCTAAAGATCTGAAATATACCGAAGAAGCTCGCAAGGCTCTTGAAGCTGGTGTCAACAAGCTAGCTAACACGGTTAAAATTACGCTTGGCCCGAAGGGTCGTAATGTCGTTTTGGACAAAAAATATGGCAGCCCTCTCATCACGAACGACGGCGTGACGATTGCCAAAGAGATTGAGCTTGAAGATCGTTTTGAGAACATGGGGGCACAATTGGTCAAAGAAGTTGCGACGAAGACCAATGATGTCGCTGGTGATGGTACAACGACGGCTACATTGCTCGCTCAAGCTATTATTCGTGAAGGCTTGCGCAATATTGCAGCTGGTGCCAACCCCATGGTTCTGCGTAGCGGTATTCAACAGGCTGTTGATGCGGCTGTTGAAGCTATCCGTGAACAGGCTCGCCCCATCTCAACCAAGAAGGATGTCGCACGTGTCGGCGCGGTGTCAGCCGCAGATGACAAAATTGGTGAAGACATTGCTGAGGCCATGGAGCGCGTTTCGGCTGATGGTGTGATCACAGTCGAAGAGTCCAAAACCATGGATACGGAGCTTGAGGTGGTCGAAGGCATGCAGTTTGACCACGGTTACATCTCAGCCTATATGTGTACCGATATGGAGAAGATGACAGCTGAGCTTGATGATCCCTATATTTTGGTCACCGATAAAAAAATCAGCAGCATCCAGGAACTTTTGCCACTCTTGGAGCAGGTCATTAAGACGGGACGCAAGCTCTTAATTATCGCTGAGGATGTGGAAGGCGAGGCGCTGTCAACGCTCATTCTCAACAAGTTGCGTGGCACATTTAATTGCGTTGCCGTTAAGGCACCTGGATTCGGCGATCGGCGCAAAGAGATGCTGCGCGATATTGCAACCTTGACGGGAGCCGAAGTTATCACCGATGAGCTGGCCTTGGATCTGAAAGAGGCGACATTGGCTCAACTGGGTACAGCTCGAGTTGTACGAGTCGAAAAGAACAATACGATCATTGTAGATGGCGCAGGCGATAAGCAGGAAATTGAGAACCGTGTGGCTCAAATTCGTGCGCAGATTGAAGAAAGCACATCCGAGTACGATCGTGAAAAGCTACAAGAGCGCTTGGCTAAGCTAGCTGGCGGTGTCGCCGTTATTAAGGTTGGTGCAGCCACAGAGACCGAAATGAAAGAGCGCAAGTTGCGTATTGAAGATGCCTTGGCTGCTACGCGGGCTGCTGTTGAAGAGGGCATTGTTCCTGGTGGCGGCACAACCTACATCAACGCTTTGCCTGCTGTTGAGTCCTTGGTCGAAAAGACCGAGGGTGATGTGCGGACGGGCGTACGCATTGTGCTGCGCGCCCTCGAAGAGCCTGTACGCCAGATCGCAACCAATGCTGGTTTGGATGCTTCGGTTATTTGTGAAGGCGTCAAGCGCAGCGAAAAGGGTGTCGGCTATAACGTAATGTCAGAGCGTTACGAAGACATGATTGCAGCGGGCATTGTAGACCCTGCCAAGGTGACGCGTTCAGCTTTGCAAAATGCGGCTAGCGTTGCTTCTATGCTGTTGACGACAGAAGCCGTTGTAGCGGATATCCCAGAGCCAGAGCCAGCAGCACCAGCTGGTGGAGCAGGTATGTACTAAGGCTCTTCACACTAAACCTTCAACAAGCTGCGGCTTAGCCGCAGCTTGTTTTTATTGGTAAGCCTTTTGCAAAAAGAAAGCATCTAGACTCTGTTAGAATAGTTGACATTCCTGACATAAGGGGGGATTTTGGATGGGGTCACACTTGGATCAAAATCCAGATTTTTCAAACCATGAGCAGCAAGACAAGCTTGAGGTACAGGCTGCGCCTATCGAACAGGTGAGTGAAGAGCAAGCTCAAAGCGCGCTCAGTCGAGCTTACGCGGCTTATGCAGAAGAGGCACATGATACTTTCATTGAGGTCTTGATTCGACCCAAAAAGCAGATGCTTGATTATGTCAAAATCGTTGGCATTATTCTGGCGTATATCTTTTTGCTTTTGATCTCAGCTATTTTCCTTCGCTATATAGCCTTTCTTGTACCCGCAATCATTTTTGGTGGCGTCTGGGGTGCTTGGTATCTTATTACCTCACTTAACCGCGAATATGAGTATGTGGTGACGCGGGGAGATCTTGATATTGATATGGTCATCGCTCAGCGCCGCCGCAAACGTGTCTTTTCCCTGCGGGCAAAGGATATTGAATTGATGGCTTCTTGTCGAAGCGATGAATACCGACAGTACCAAAAGCAAAGCAATATCCAAAAACGAGACTATTCAGAGGATCCTAAGTCTGAGCACAATTGGTTTATCCTAGCCATGTACAAGGGCACACGACAGCTGACAGTTATTTCACCCAATGAGCGTGTCATTCAGAGTATGCACCGCTATAATCCCAGCCGAGTTCGCTACAATCGCATGGTCGGTTTAGATTAAGGGCAGGCGAATTGAAATACCTAGAAGAAGCGGCAATGCAGCGTCAAGCCGAAAGCGAAAGGGCACTATGGTATCAGCGCCCTTTCTTTGTTTCCAGCGTATCTTGTGATCCCTGGGATGAGCTTCGCCTTGCCG
Source organism: Bacillota bacterium (assembly GCA_023442635.1). GTDB lineage: Bacteria > Bacillota > Clostridia > Saccharofermentanales > Fastidiosipilaceae > JAEZYR01. The sequence goes on from JAEZYR010000104.1 coordinate 3,689, forward strand.
ATTATCTTTCAATGATTCAGGAAGTTGCGGCACAAGCAGCTGTTGCAGAGGGTGTAGGCTACGTTCAATTAGACCCCCAAGGCCTTGTTTGGCTTGTTCAACAGCATCGCGTAGAACGCTACCAAGCGATGAAGTGGTCGGCTACACTTGATTTTTACACCTGTAGCTGTCCTCGAAGTCGCCTTTTGGTCGAACGTCACTACGAAACGCGCGATGCCTCGGGTCAAATTCTCGCTAGGGCAGCCTCGACTTGGTTTTTGGTTAATCGTTCCGATCACCGCCCTAAAAG
>JAEZYR010000095.1 GCA_023442635.1 Bacillota bacterium
GATCAGCCCTTCTTTCTGATGCTGTCGACCAATCCACCCCACATGCCCTTTGACCAAGTGCCCGAACGCTATAAGGCACTCTACAAAGACAAATCGCCAAATGAGCTTTTGACCAGCCCTGTTGCCCTGCAAGAGCCAGAAGCAGGCCTCCCCTCACTCTGTTATCGACAGCTCGAGCAAAAAAGAGCCACCGCTGAGCGTGAGGTCGCCAATTATTTTGCCGCTGTCACTGGGGTGGACGAGCAATTTGGCCGCCTCCTTGCCTGTCTCGAAGAAGAAGGCCTCAAGGACAACACCATCGTGATCTTCACCTCTGACCATGGCGAAATGATGGGTTCTTTTTCTCAAATGTACAAAAACAGCTGGTTCTGGGATTCCTACCAAGTGCCAGCCCTGATTCGCTGGCCTGGTCATCTAAGCCCTCGCGACTCTCATATGGCGGTTAACACCCCAGACTGGCTGCCCAGCCTCTTAGGCCTTGTCGGCCTAGAAGCGGCCATCCCCTCAAGCGTTGAGGGCGAGTCTTTGGCCGAAGCTTGGCTCAGTGGCCAAGAAAAGAAGCGCGATGCCTTTTTCTATTCTGCGAGTGCCAACGCCCGTGGCATCACAGACGACGATGGCCAGCTCATTGTCGTGCGAGATGCTTACGATGAGGAAAAGAGTTATTTTTATGACCTCAAGCAAGATCCCCATCAGCAGCATTTTGTGCGCGAAGCCGACCCCGATCGAATCGCCGACTACCGCGCCCGCCTGGACGCCTGGTTGGAGCGCTGTCAGGATCGCTGGTTGCGCTAAAGGTGCTTAGCCCTTCTGGGCGCTGTTTAGGCTTTCTGAACAGGCATCCTACGCATCCAGAAAGCCGCCGCACAAATCCAAAGACAGCCTCAGGTCTTTAGCCTGGGGCTGTTTTGTGTCTACTGCTTACGGAGGCGAGAGCGCACGCTGAGGGCTGCCCTGGGCCTCGCCCTGGGCCTCGCCCTGGGCCTCAAGCTGAGCGCTGCTCTGGCCGCCGTCTTGAATGCTGCCCTGCTTCTACCCCTCCTGTTGGGGCAAACGCCTAAAATACAGCCAAACAAAAGGAATGGTCGTGAGCACCGTCAAGGCATCCGCCACCGACTGACTGAGCATGAGACCTGGCAGACCCAAGAGAAGCGGCAAGAAAAAGACGGCTGGGAAAAAGTAGAGCCCCTGGCGACAAGCAGCGAGCAGGGTGGCGGCCTCCGCCTTGCCCGAAAATTGCAGCAACATGTTGGTCGAAACATTCAAGGCCATAAAGGGCAAGACGGCCATCTGATAACGCAAAAGGGGAGCCCCTATAGCCACGACGGCTGGATCGGGTCGAAAGCTATTGATGATCGCAGGACTAAACAGGATGAAAAGCAGCGCCGGTATCGCCATCAAAACAAAGCCGACACTCGCCGTGAAACGCCAGGCCTTGCGCACGCGCTGATAGCAAGCTGCGCCATAGTTGTACCCTATGACGGGCTGATAGCCCTGGCCTAAGCCCAGCATGAGCGCCATCACAAAGTAGTTCAAGCGCCCGACAATGGAAAAGGCCGAAACAGCCTCTGTACCTCCTATCGCCAAAGCGCGGTTGTTCAAAAATGAGACGGCCAAGCTCGCCAGGCCTTGTCGCATGAGTGAAGGGCAACCTAAGCGAAAGGTTTCTATATAGATTTTGGGATCTTTGGCGATATAAGAAGGCGCCAAAGACAAAGCCGAGTGCTTCGAGCGGATCATGCCGAACAAAATCGCCCAAGCCACCAGCTGCGATATCGCCGTCGCAATCGCCGCTCCCTGGATGCCCAAGTGGAACTGAAAGATCAAAAGCGGATCCAAGACCATGTTGAGCAGGCCGCCCAAGCCCAAACCCACCATGGCGTAAAGTGTCTTGCCCTCCGCCCTCAGCAGGTTGTTCATCACGAAAGAAGAACAGAAGACGGGCGCCGCAAGCAGGAGGATCTGAGCGTAGCTTTTGGCCTCCCGCAAGTTGCTTAAGTCCGCCCCCAAAAGCAAAAGTAAAGGCCGCAAGAAAAAGCTCCCGACCACCGCCAGAAGCAGGCCGATCACACAGGACGCATAGAAGGAGGTCGCCGCCCTTTCCCTCGCTTGTGCAACTTTGGCATTACCTAAAAAGCGAGAGATGCGACTGCCAGCCCCCTGCCCCAGCATGAAGCCAAAGGCCTGAATAATCGCCATAAAAGGAAAGAAAACCCCTACAGCTGCACTCTCGCCAGTCGACAACTGACCCACAAACCAGGCGTCCGCAGCGCTGTAAATCGCCGTCACCAACATGCTGACCATGGTCGGCAAAGACAGGCTGGCGATCAGGCGCGGAATGGGCGTGTCGAGCATCCGCCGCAGTTGCCGATGAGCAGCCTCGGATTGCAGCGCAACAGTCTGCCGTTCAGCAGGCGGATGGGCTTCTGACCTCGTTGCTGAGCCCTTGGCGATCTCTGGGCTTGGAAGCTGCTCCCTACTTGCCTTCATAAGCGCACAGCAAAAGCATCAAAAGCCCTTTTGGAGATAAAAGCGCCTCGGCCTAAAGAGCTGCCGTCCGAAATCAAGGCTTGCTTTTTCGAGTTCGGGCTTACGTTCGGCACAGTATTCATCCCAGTACATATCACCCGCCAAAAGCAAGGGTAAATCCCTGATATTGAGCGGCAGGGCGTCTTTGGCAGCAGCTTCTGAAGCTTCTGCCTTTTGCCAAGACCAGCTGCCCTGCTCACGGTGCAGAAGCCAAATGCCATCATTGGCCGCCAAATGCTCGTCTTGAATATGGAGGGCTATCTGCTTAGCCCAAGCAGCGTCTAGTTTTTCCTGCCACATGGGCGATTGGGTCAGTAGGTCTTGGAGCAGGAGGTTCAGGTAGCGCTCCACATGAACAACGCGGATCATGGCCTGGGCTACTGACGGAACTGGGCGATCTTCAATCACCCGCTGCAAGGGCCAAGCGCGGGGCAAGTCTAGGTTGACCGTCGCCACATCCGCCTTGAAGCGCTGCAAAAAGCTCAAGATAGTGGCCAGTTCTTCTGGGGTCTGAAAACGCAAGCCATAGTGGCTGACAAAACGCCCCTTTTCTTGCTTGACGGCTATGCCACATCGAGCCTCGCCGCTTTCGTCTCGGAAGAGATACGTGTAATGCTGACGGCCAAAAGGATCTTCAGGATCTCGAGCCGCTTCTTCGCGCTTATCGCGGCCAAAAAAGCCCTCAAAGCGTCGTGCGACCTTGTCCTCCAGGCTATACCAGGCCTCCCAATCTTCAGGCCGCCCTTTGCGCAAAAGGGTCCACTGCCCTTCTAGCGGTGTTTGGCGCAAAACCAACTGGCGCAGATCAATTTCAAAGCGCTCCGCCATGCTGATGGCCTCATAACCGAACTTGCGATAAAACAACTGTCTAAAAGGATGCAAGGCAGCCAGCACACAGCCGTCAGCATAGTCTTGCTCCAAGCTGTGAATCATCAGGGCTCTGACCGCCCCTTCGCGCCTGTGCTCGGCATAGCTGGCCACACCGCCAATGCCAGACACCAGAATCTCTTCGCCCGTCAAAAACATGCGAAAGCGATTGGCCAAAACCACGGCCGTCATCTTGTCCTCCGCCTCGCTGTCCTGCTGCACAAAAGC
>JAEZYR010000009.1 GCA_023442635.1 Bacillota bacterium
CTATTTGAAGCGCAGAACTATCCTGAAATTCATCGACATAGAGTTCCTGAAACTCTTGCCTCAAAATATCCTGCAACTCGCTTTTCTGGATCAGCTGATAGGCCAATTGCTCTTGGTCTGCGAAGTCCAATATATGGCGGCTGTCCTTAATCTTGTTCAGGCGCTGATCTAAATCGATCAGCAGGCAGACATAGGCTTCAATAAAAGGCGCGGTCGCATCCATGTCTGCTTGTATATCTTTCCAATGCACCAAGCAGCTTGTCGCTAAACGCTGGACAGCTGGCCGAAAACTTTCCTTGTAGAAAGTTCTGGCATCTAGGGTGTCGGCAGCAATTTTACCGCCAGCCAACTTGGGCAAAGAAAGCGGGCACGCTAAGTATGCTGCCAACTGCTCTAAGCTAGCAGCATCGATCTCTTGAAGGCCTGATTGTATCTTTTGTAGTAAGACCTTCGCCTCTTTTCTCTGCTCATAAACAGACTGAAATAGCGCATAATGCTGAGCATTTTCTTGGCGATTGGCAACGGCTCTTTTGGCATCCTTGACGCTCAGGGACTTAAGCCCACGCCCGTCTTGAAAAGCACATTCAAAAAGTGGCCTGCTATCCAAAAAACTGTCAATTTCGGCCAATAATTGCGGCACCTCACTGTTGAGCAAATGTTGCCACAGCTTGGACTGGAAGAAATCTTTCCGCTCCTTTTGGGTGAAGGCCACTTGGCGAATCAAATGAAGTAAATAATTAGGCAAGGCCCGCAGACGCTGATAATCTTTTTGGAGCGAGGCGCGCAATTTCTGTTCGGGTAACTGTGTCAACAAGTAGTCCAAAGCCTTGACCCCGGGCTGCTGACTTTGCTCTTGGAGCCATGTCAATATGGCTTGGCGTGTTTGGGGGAGATCCCCATCCAACAGGCTCTCAAAGGCAAAGGTTTCGGTTTTTGCCAGGTCCTTTGTTTCTTCAGCCTGCTGCCAATAATGGGAACGTTCTTCTTGTAGGCCCTTCCAAGCATCCTCCCACAGGCGGCCAAGACTCCTGCTATCACCAGCGATCATCAAGCGTTTACCCAGAGGTCTGCGGCCATCTACATCCTCATCAAGGAGGTAGGCAAAGCGGCGAATGATGCTTAGACAGATGCTGTGAATGGTTCCAATTTTAGCGAAGGGCAAGAGCAAGAGTTCATGCTCAAGCCGATGTTTCTCGGCTGGATCCTCGCTGTCTCGTGCCGCCTTTTCGAGGGCTTCTTGGAGCTTGCTGCGCATGCTGCTGGCTGCCGCTTCGGTAAATGTCATAACAGCCATATGCTCTAGACTGATCTCATTGCGCATGATGCGCTTGAGAATGCGCTTCACCATCGTGGCTGTTTTGCCAGACCCAGCGGCGGCAGCTACAAGAATAGAACCTAGCGGTGCATCAATGATTTGCTGTTGTTCACAACTTGCCTTCATCAGCCTATACGCCCTCCGTCATCCTCTTGCTTTTGCGCTTGACGCCACGCTTTTGTCAGCTCTTCCTTGCCCTGCAACCAGGTCTCAAAGTGCTGGCCGCTTGTCCAGGCCACATAGCGCTCTTTTCGGCTCATGCGCTTGCCACTAGCTTGGTCATCTGCCTCGGGTGCGACCCATTCGGATTTTTGCTGGGCTATGTGATCCAAATTCAGTGCTGATTTTGCGGGTTGTTCTGTGCCACAGGCAGCGCGATAGGGGCAATACTGGCAAGGCACACGCCCTCCACTCTTTTTGGGCTGGATGGGAAAATGAGCCTGAGTCAATTCCTCAGCCGCCTGAACAAGGTGCTGGCGATTCCAGGCTATAGCATCCCGAAAGGCTTCGACTGGAAGTTTCAAGCTTTCGTAGCGATAAGGGCTATGCGGCACAGCTTTGGATGATTCCTTTGCCCTTGCTTCTTTTTCTTTCGCTTCTTGTCTTGATAAGCAGCTTTGCAATTGGGGTTGGGTGTGCCAATAACCGCTATCTTGCAGTTCTACGGCCAAGGCAGAGAGCTTTTCCTTCCCGTCCTTAGTCGTAAGCTGGCATTGTTGCAAAAAGTCTTGCTCTTGAGCTCTACAAAATTCGGCATAAGTCAGCAGCTGGAGATCCTGGCCACTCAGCAGTCGTGCCCAATCTACTTTTTTGGAACCGCTCTTATAGTCAATAATCCGCAGCTCCAAATGCTGATTTTTGAGGTTAGGACTCGCATCGATGCGGTCAACTCGTCCCTGTAAAGCCACGGGATAATGCGCGCAATCGCTTGAGATTTCTGCAAGCTGGCAGCTAAAGTCCTTTTCTAAAAAGCTCGTCTGCTGCCTATCGGCCCTATCGAGCAAAGCCGCTGGCAGAAAGGCCAATAGACTTCTCTCAATGTCGATCAGTTGACTGTATTGTTTTTGGCCTGGCGTATAGAGTTTGTAGATTTCACTTTGCTTTTCTTCTGGCTCACACTTTTTGGCCAAAAAGGTCTCGACACTTTCGCGCAAAACGCTGCGTCCACGCTCGGATAACTGCGGCGTGATCAGGGTTTCCGATAGCTGGCTCTCTTTTGTCAAAAGTTCAGCTAGATCGATGCCTTGGATGCGTTGAAAGAAGTGCTCCAATATACCATGCGTGATGTTCCCGAAGAAGCTTGCTTCTTGTTGTTCGCTCTGCCAGGGCCTAGCTCTATAAAGATATTCGGCCAGGTAGCGCCAGGGACAGGCAACATAGCGCTCGACTGCACTTGGTGAGAGGACTAGGGGTCTGGGCAAAATCCTATCAAGCAGATGTCTGGCCAATCTGAGATCTTCTTCGCCTTCTGTCAGCTCTGGCTCTAGCATTTGTCTATTGATGAGCGTCGCATCGAGGCTAGGGCTAGGACTGGGACTAGGGCTAAGCCATTGTTGCCAGGCCTCGCTTACTTTTGTTTTGGGTTGCTGCTGCACTTGTGCTCGCAGAGCCCTAATGGCACGCTCGCGAACAGGATAGGACCACAAACGAGGATCCTGACTGTTCCTTGGAATGAGCTGCAACGGTATAGGCTTTTCTGAATAAGAAGCCTGCTGTAGCTTAGCCCTAAAAAGATTGGCCAGACCTTGGTTTCCCTCCTCATGGCTAACCCAAGATAGGGTTAAGCTCTTCGTCGCATTCTGGCTCAGTTGCTCCATCCAATAGGCATGTTGTAGTCGCTGTGACTGGTCCAAAGCTGGCAGTTTTTCGCCATCAGGTCCGCTGAGCAAGGCTATTTCGTCATCGCGGAGTAAGGCCTGAGGCAGCGTGTGCTTGGGCAAATTTTGCCAAGAAGCCGACAAAATAAAAAGATAAGGTCGGGCTAACAAATCGTAGCGCCTTCCTGTCAAGACCATGACCTCATCGAGGCCACTAGGCAGGCGACTGTAGCTTTCACTGGCGAGTAAGCTCTCAAGATAATTGCAAAAGCGCTCAAAAGGCAAATGGATATTTCGGAACTCAGACAGCCGCTCAGAAGCTCGCTGCAAAAGGGTCACAAAGCGGTGCAAACGGCGCCAGGTCAAGCTCAAAACTTCCGCCGCCTGCTGACGATCTGCATCGCCCTGAGCGAGCAAGTCTGCCGCATAGCTTTTGAGGCACTGAGGAAAGCCCAAGCTCGCTAAGCCCGAAAGCAAGGCATTGAGCTGCTCATGAATGCTTTTGGCCTGCTGTAAGTTTTGGGCAGCCTGCAACAAGGGTTGCAGCCTTCGTTTGCTGATTTGTGCGACAAAGTCCTTGGGCAATTCTGGACATGCATACTTGTCTAATGCATCCCCCAGATGCGCAAGCTGCAGCTGTCTGTGAGCGAGATATCGCTCCCAGCGGTCTAGGTTTTCGCGTGTTTCGCACGCTGACTCAAACGCTAGACCACTCTCTTGACACACGCTTTCGCCCTCGGCTTTTTCTTCGGCATGTTTGCGGTCAAGCTTGATCCTATGAGGCCAAAAAGGTGCTTTGAGAAGGCTAAAAATCGTCTGGTTGGCTGTGCTAGAACCTCGTTCAGCCAGTTCTAAGAACTGCAACAAGAAGCGAGAAAAGCTGCTCTCAATAAGGCGGGTCGGCTTTTCAATATAAGTGGGTATGCCGTGGCGTGCCAACGCCTGCTCGAGCTCTGGAAAGTGCTCGGGCGCAGCGTGATAAATCGCAATATCACGACATCGAGCCACACCTTGATCCAAGAGTTGGTGTATCCGAGCGGCCACCATTTCAGCTTCGGCCATACTCTGCTCTGCCCGCCATGTTTGCTCCTGCTCAGCCTTGAAGGGGCGCGGTTTCGGACTTGGCTGCTCCAATTGTCTATATTCAATCTGAGGAAAGCGCCGCTGCAACTGTTCGCTCGTAGCGACAGCCGTCTGCCAGGCTGGTGGCGTATACGGCTGCTCTGAGCTGGCTTTCGAGGCAAAAGGCGGAACACAAAGATAGACATCAATCTGAGCACCTCGAGCCTCCAAAGCCGTCAACAAATCGAGCTCCTGAGGAGTGAGGCTGCGTTCTTCCCCAAAACCAATCACAAAACAAGTAGCCCCCTGCACCAAGGGAATGTCTTGTTTTTCGTCTTGCAACAGCGCCAAAGCCTGATCCAGGAGCCCCGTCAAATTACACATGCCTAAGTCTGATCGCAGACCCGCAAAAGCCTTGGCCAAGTTCGCAAAGTTTTGGAACTTTTCGCGACTGTGCTCATCCTCCGTCTGTCCTGCTGCTTCTTCGAGATGGGTGGCTTCGACTCGGTATCGCTCAAAAAGCTCCAAAGTCTGAATCATATGGCTCAAATAGCCTTCGTGATCGACCAAGCGAGCCAATAGCTGACAGTCTTCAGGCGCCTTTTGCTCTCGTAGCAAAAACTCGAGTAAAACTTGTTCCTCACTCTGCCCCAAAAGCTCGGGCTGAGCCAAGCTGCATTGCTCAAGAATGCGCGTCGCCAACCTGGAGAAGCTGAGGATTTCAGCCGTGAGAAGGGCTTCATTAGGGCTTGACTCTAAATAAAGCCGCTCTATAGCTATTTTTCGAGACTCTGGCACGATAAAAAAGGATCTTCTTCTAGGCCAGGCCTGCTCCCGCTCGGCCAACTGTCGGAGCGCTACCTGCAGCAAAGCCTCGGTATCCCAATCCTGCCAAAGTCTCAGCATATTTACCTCAGATCTTCCACCCAGCTACCGCTGAGCTCTCTCATATGGCGTTGACCTGCCTCCAGCAGCGCTTCGATCTTTTTCTTTTCTTCGTTTCGTTTGATCTTGAGCGTCGTCGTATGGATAAAGTCCTCCTCCGTCAAGAGCAAGTAACGAACAGCCTTATAGGCTGGCACTTCTCGGTTGATGCGCTCAATCTCGGTCTGGATGTAACGCGTCAATTCCTCATGGCTTGACTGGCTCAAATGTTTCGGGAGATCGTCTCGCTTAATTTGTATTTTCGTGCAAAGATCGATCGTATCTCGAGCGTTTTTCTCACCCCAAACCAAGGATTCCAAAACGCCTGGAATCTCATTAATGGCGGCTTCCAACTCCTCAGGGAATACTTTTTTGCCATTGGTCAAAACAATCATGGATTTAGAGCGCCCTGTGATGACCAAGTTGCCCCTAGGATCAATGTAGCCCATGTCCCCAGTACGCAACCAACCATCAGCTGTTTTGGCCTGCTGGGTTGCCTCTTCATTTTCGTAGTAGCCCAACATAACGGATTCGGCCCTGACCAAAATCTCACCCATCCGTTCGTCGTCACTCTCTGAATCAATATAGACTTCTACACCTGGCAGGGGTGGCCCTACCGTACCTGGCACATTGTTTTTGACGGTGCCCACTGAAATAACAGGACTTGCCTCGGTCAGACCGTAGCCTTGCATAAAATGGACGCCAAAATCAATAAAGGCCTGATGAATCTCGGGATCCAGAGCCGCTGCACCTGATACGACTAGGCGAAGACCGCCACCTAAGCCATCGATCACGCTCTTGAAGAGACGACGGTTAATTCTAAAACCAAAGCTCGCAGCGGTTCTTGCCACTGGCCGCATCAAGGCAACAAGTCCTGTCGCCCCCTGTTGCTCAATGCTGTCTTTGACACGTTTATAGATATTTTCGAAAAGCAGCGGCACGCCAATCATGAGATTGATCTTCCACTCCACGAGGTTGTTTGCCAAATAGCGCAAACCATCCATAAAGCAGATGCAGCAACCATTCGAGAGCATGACATACATGCCCGCTGTTGTTTCAAAGGTATGCGATAAAGGCAGGACGGAAAGGCAGCGCTCGCCTGGCTGAATATCCAAGGATCCAGATATGCCGTAGAGATTGGCACAGATGTTGCGGTGGCTCAACATCACACCTTTGGACTGTTGTGTTGTTCCAGAAGTAAAGAGCAGAATGCTCATGGCGTCGGGATCGATCGGCGCATCCAGATAGGCTCTCTCCCCTTCCGCCAGGGCTGTCTGACCTTCGGCAATAAGAGCGCTATAGCGCAAAACACGCTCGTCTTCGGGCAATGTCAGCTTCTCTTTTTCGCGCTTGAGTTCATCAAAAACGACAACCCATTGGAGGGTCTCCACTTGTTCCAAGGCGGCCAGAGCAAGAGGCAAAAGCTTAGGGCTGACACAAATAGCCTTGGCTCGACTGCGCTGGAGGAGACGAACGCTCTCGTTCTCGGGCAAAAGCTTGTCGATGGGTACGACCACACCACAACCGCAGCAGACAGCATTATAGGCAACCGCCCACTCATAACTATTTTCGGCCATAACAGCAATAGCTGAACCAGCTAGACCACGCTGCCACAAAGCCGTACCCAGACCTTCAATATCGTCCATGAGGTCTTGGTAGGTTCGCATCAAAACCTCTCCCTTGGGCTGTCGGCGAAACATGTACGCTGGATTATTTGGATAACGCTTGCGACTGGCCCTCAGCATCTCTCGAAGATCGCGGTAATGGACACCTTCGTATAGGCGTTTGCCACTAATCGTTTTCATCTGGATTCCTCCTAGGGGGTCTGCCCCTCTTGCGTTTTGAATAATATTAACAAAATGTGAATTATCGGGCGATAGGCCTGAAGTCCTTTTCTTAGCGAAAGGCTCTGATATGGTTTATTCTACTAAAAAGAAGCTATGATATTTTATAAGAAAATCTTTCTATAGGAGGTCGACATGTCGGACGCCATGCCGCCTGAAATGCAACGCAAAACTGAAGATGCTGCATTAAAAACAGGCAACGACTATTCATCTGAGCAGAGTCCTGAATCCAAAGTCCGACCTGTCGAGCGTGGGCTTGCTGGCCGTTTTTGGAACGCCCTTGGCATGCTCTTGACCCGAACATTTATCCGCCTTGAAGGTCGCGGGATCGAAAATCTCCCCAAAGAAGCCCCCTATATTCTCGCTGCCAACCACGAAACCTATGTCGATGGCATGTGGATTGCTTCCTTCTTGCCCAAAGCACATTGGGAGCGTTTCTGTTCATTGGCCGCAGCTGACCTATTGACCCACTATGGTCCTTTTGGCCGCATCATCATGAAAGTCGGCCGTGGCGTGCCATTGGATCGTCATGGTTCTCCTCTGCATGGCTTGCAGCTCGCTAGGGAGCAGCTTCTGAACAAACAAATTCTTCTGATTCATCCAGAGGGAACGCGCAGCCGTGACGGGCGGCTGGGCAAAATCCACGACGGCGCTGCCTTTATTGCCCGCCGAGCTAATGTCCCCATCGTGCCAGTCTTCATTGATGGCGGCTACGAAGTCTATTCAAGGCACCACCTTCTGCCCAATCCCTGGCTAAAGCCCTTTCGGCGTCGGCGTGTCATCATTCGTTTCGGTGAACCCATCCAGCCCCAAGGTGCAGCTAAGGAAATTTCACAGCAGCTGCGACAATGGCTAGAAGATGCCTATGCCCACAAAGAAATTCCTCGCGAAGCCGTTCCACCTCGCCGCCCCAAAAGAAAAAAGCGCTAGCTACATGAGCTTAACGCCTGGGCGATGATATGGATGCTGAGGACTTGCTCGCCGCACTAGAAATATGCAGATAGCTCGTTAGATCTGATCCAAATTAGGCAGGTCATAGGGCAGTGCCAGGCGCAAGGCTTTGGGGCAAATTTGCAGGCTAAGCTGTTCTGCTACGAGGCCTTCCCCATCCAATGTACAGCACAAGGTCTGTCGTTGTTCTTTTGTTGCTTGAATTTCTATCTCTGTCTGCAGAGCATTTCGCCGAAAGATTTGCTGGGTTTGGGGGGTCGCTTGGCGTAAACCGATGACGTGTCGAAGCATGCGCCAAGGCGATAGGCTTTGACTCAATGTCAACTCCAGGCGCCCGTCTGCAATCGAGGCCTGAGGATTGGGCTGAAAGCCGCCACCATAGTAAGGTGCATTGCCCAACAAACCCAAGGTATAAACCTCATTTTGCCAAGTCTCTTCTCCCTTATGGCGCCAGCAGAAAGCATACCTCATGCTGCCAAATAGCTCGGGTACAGCAGCTAATATGTAATTAAAACGCCCCAAACTGAAAAAGCGTCTTGCAAAGCGGTTCGCCCGCATTGCAACCAGAGAGTCCCAGCCCAAAGACAGGGCATTGAGGGCATAAGCTTGACATGCTGTGCGCCGCTTTTCTCTGGGGTCAAATGTCCACCAAGCAGACGCTGAAGTCATGGCGATCAAGTCGACCTCTTGCCGTGTTAGTACACCCTGGAGGGCAGTATGTTGGGGCTTCCTATTGGCTTGCCTCTCCTCTCCTACCATTGTCTTGCGAGTGGTCGATTTTGGCAAAAAGCCGAAGCGCTCTAGCGCCGCTCTGAATGCTCGTTTCGAACCCAGGCGATGACCAAAATGTAAGGCTGAATATATATGTCGGGCAAAGTCATTCCCCGACCCCACGGGAATCGCCATCAAGGCTGCCTGGCGCCCAGAAAGTGCCTGTATGGCTTGGTGCAAACTGCCGTCTCCGCCAGCGACCGCCACAAGCAAGTCATGCTCTTCTTGCTGATCTCGACAGCGATCTAAGCGCTGCTGAATGAGCTTGGTTATTTCGCCAGGTCCTGTACTATGTACAACCTCAATATCTAGGTCGGGGTGACAAGCGCGCAGATAAGCTTCAATTTCAGGTATAAAGTGTGCAAAGAAACCCGTCCCCGCGCGTGGATTCAACACCAAAAGAAGGCTTGTAAAATACGCCCTTTCATGCTGATCACTAGGGACTGACGTCATCTTTCGCACCATCTCAATGCAATTGCCTCAGAATGAACTGGACAATGTCTTCGATGCAGCGCAGAGCATCAACCGATTCATCTGGAATGCGCATATTGTAATGGGTCTCAAGATCGACCACGACTTCAAACAAGGCCAAAGAGTCCATGTTCAAGTCATCAATCAAATCGGCATACGTTGAAATGCTCTCAACTTTCTGACCCGAGGCCTGAGCCACGCAGGCACTGACGACTGCCAAAACCTGCTCATAATCTTCTTTTGGGTGAGAAGCGGATTGACCGTTATCGCTCATCGTGCCTCCTCAGAGCCTTCTTTATCTTCGCCTAAATGGCTGTAGCGTTCATATTGTTCCATCAAATACTCATCAATACGACCAAGCATATCCAAAAGCAAGTGGCGCTCGTGTTCGTCGTAGTGCTGAACGACCCGCTCCACTAATAAAAGATGAAAGCGCCACAAAAGTCGGCAAGCGACCTTGCCTTTGCGCGTCAACTCGAGCAAGACAATACGACGATCCTGGCTTGCCCGTTGTCTTGAGACGTATTTTTTGCGTACCAAGCGATCAACAGCCACGGTCAAGGTGCCTGTTGTAATGTTCAGGGCTGCGGCCGTCTCCCCCATGGTTTTGCGATCATAGGGTCCGATGGCAGCTAGCGTATGCATTTCAGTTTTGGAGAGGTCGGGAAAGTAGCCTCGGATGAGCGCTTCATCCATGGTTAGCATGATTTGCTTCTGAATAGATAGCAAGCGATCGAGAACCTCTCGCTCGTAGCCCATGGCTTCCATTTCGGACTCAGATGCTTCTGGCAAATAGGCTGCCGGCATTTCCCGTCCCCTCCTCAACGTTTCAATGATTACAGCTTATAGCTCACTGACCAAGCGCGCAGTATCCATAGCGATCATCAACTCTTCGTTGGTCGGGATGATCCATACTTCTACCTTGCTGTTTGGCGTGGAAATGCAGAATTCTTGGCCGCGAGGGGCGTTTTCGTTCTTTTCGGCATCGATCTCAAGACCGAGGAAGGTCAAATACTCACAGACACGACGGCGCACACTCGGCGTATGCTCACCCACACCAGCGGTAAAGACCAAACCATTCAGACCGTTCATAGCGGCTGCATAGGCGCCGACATACTTGGCAATCTGATAGCCGAAGATATCCAAAGCCAGCAGAGCGCGCTCATTACCCGCATCTTCTGCTTCGCAGAGGTCACGGAAGTCAGAACTGATACCCGACAGGCCTTTCATACCTGATTCTTTGTTCATCAGGTGATCCACATCATCAATGGTCCACTCTGGATTGCACTGCATCAAATAGCGGACAATAGCTGGATCGATATCGCCGCAACGGGTTCCCATCGGCACGCCGGCCAAGGGGGTCAAGCCCATGCTGGTATCCACACATTTGCCAGCTTGCACAGCCGCTAAAGACGAGCCGTTACCCAAGTGAGCCGTCACAATTTTGAGATCCTCAACAGGCTTGCCCATCAACTCAGCAGCGCGTTGGGATACATATTGATGCGAAGTGCCATGGAAGCCGTAGCGGCGCACACGATACTTCTCGTAACACTCATAAGAGAGGCCATAAAGATAAGCCTTGGGTGGCATGGTCTGGTGGAAGGCCGTATCAAAGACAGCGACCTGTGGAGTGCCTGGCATAGCGGCTTGGCAAGCCTCGATACCAGCTAGGTTGGCTGGATTGTGGAGTGGGCCTAGCGGAATCATTTCGCGCACAGCGGCAAGGACGTCTTCCGTCACCACATAGGAGCCAGCGAAGGCCTCGCCAGCATGGAGGACGCGATGGCCTACAGCGGCAATCTCGCTCATGGAGCTAACGGCGCCATGTTCTTTATCCGTCAAGTGGTGGAGGACGCGCTCCATAGCCACCTGATGATTCGGCAAAGGCATTTCCTCGACAATGCTCTCATCGCCCGTACGGGTATAACGGACAAAAGAGCCTGGAATAGCAATGCGTTCGCAGATGCCTTTGGCGAAGATCTCGCCCGTCTCGCTCTCCATAAGCTGGTACTTAAGTGAGGAACTACCAGCATTGACAACTAAAATTCGCATGACTTTTCTCCTCTAGAGCTTTATTTTTTGGCCTGTTGAGCCTGGACAGCGGTCAGGGCGACCACACCGACAATATCTTCGGCCGAGCAACCGCGTGACAGGTCATTAACGGGCTTCGCAATGCCTTGCAAAATAGGACCATAGGCCTCTGCTCCTGCCAAGCGCTGAACCAGCTTGTAGCCGATGTTACCTGCATTCAAATCAGGGAAAACCAACACATTTGCCTGGCCTGCAACCGTGCTACCAGGAGCCTTGCTCTTGGCAACAGAGGGTACCAACGCAGCGTCTAGCTGGAGTTCTCCATCGACAGCCAAAGCAGGTGCCTTTTCGTGAGCTAAACGGGTGGCCTCAACAACTTTTTCGGTCAGCTCCGATTTAGCTGAGCCCTTGGTTGAGTAAGACAGCATCGCAACTTTGGGTGTTTTGAGGGTCCAAACTTCAAAGGAAGCAGCAGATGCGATGGCAATCTCGGCCAGCTGCTCAGCATTTGGATTCTCGTTTAGGCCGCAATCCGCGAAAAGTAAAGTTCCGCCTTCGCCATACTGCTCATCCAATCCGGTCATAATGAAATAAGCCGAAACCAATTTCGTTCCTGGCGCGGTTTTCAGGATCTGTAGAGCTGGACGCAAGGTGTCACCAGTCGAGTGCGCAGCGCCTGCCACCATGCCGTCGGCCAGACCTTGGTGCAACAGCATGATGCTGAAGTAGAGCTCGTCATCCATGAGATTCTTGGCCTTTTCGGGCGTCATGCCCTTGTGCTCGCGCAGACGAAGCAGTTCGGCCTCAAATGCCTCTCGCTGATCAAATGACTTTGGATCGATGATCGTTGCACGCTCAAGTCCAGCCTCAGGTGCAGCAGCGCGAACGCTCGCGGGATCGCCGATCAAAATGAGTTCAGCAAGTCCTTCGTCCAAGATGGTTTTGGCTGCCTCGAGCACGCGTGGGTCATTGCTCTCAGGCAATACAATCCGCTGCGGTTGAGCCTTGGCACGGCTCCGAATATCCTCCATGAATCCCATGAGTAATCTCCTCTCCAGATCGCTTATAGCAATCTCGATCCTGAAATGAATGCTTTCAGTATAACAGCCTCAATTGCGAAAGTTCAGCTTCTTTTCTTCTATTGCGTACCCAATAGCCACCAAGCTTGATCTCCAAGACTGATCCAAGAGCTTTGCTCAGTCGGCCAGTCGCGATAGAGCAGACCAAAAATGGGAGAAGTCCTGGCCTCGCTCATCTGTTTCGTACGCAAGTCTTTTTCGAGTCTCTGCCAGGCTGTTGCGTTCTGAGTCCAGCGATAAAAGCGCAGCCATTGTCCATACACGGCAGCTCGACTAGTCTGTGCTTCGCCTAAGGGCTGCCCGTTCTGAATGGCATAGCGTTCATAGACTTGGTGATTGCGTTCGAGCTGTTCAATCCCCGCTATCTCTTCTGTTTGCAACAGCCCCTGACTCAGCAAACTTAACCATATCGGCATTTGCTCTTTAAGCTGGTAGGCTTCATCCACAGTCCAGGTCAAATAATGTCCACTCGCTGGGTCATAGGCCTGGGCAAAAAAGGGGCGGATTTGGCTTTTTCCTTCCAGCAGAATCGTTTCGGCTTTTTGTCTTAACGCTGCATATCTCGTATCAAGCGCATCCAGACTTTTGAGGGCTTGTAAATCCAACGATGCCAAACGGATATAGCGAAGCTCTGTACCCTTTCGGGGGCTGTCATCAGCTGAATTGGGAAGGTACTGAGCCTGTCCTGGCAGCTGAGCTGGCAGGTCAGCAAGCACATGTCCTGTCCCTTGTGGTTCTAGCTCTAAGACCCTTCCTTCTAGGGGTGGCCAAGCATCCTGGCTAGCTGCTAAATAGGCTGATGACAAGGCCTCTAGCCCCTGCTTTTCGCCTTCTTGCAGCCATGCTTGAGCTGTCATCAAAGCCCGCATGGTCATGAGCTGGCTCTTCCAGTCTGGCGCCTCTTGTGCATCGTCGACTTGTCGAAGGGCTTCAGCCCCAAACAAGACGGCTTGCTGCCTGGCGTTCTCTCGCCATTTGGCCTCTTCCTGCCCTGCTGGCAGTGGTGCTAAAGGCTGCCTTGTCGTATCCAGGTCTGTTGCCGCTTGGGGAGCAGCAGCATGAGCGGCATAGGGCAGAATCCAGTTGTGGCTCTGCGCTAATTGTTCTATCTGCCTCCAACCTTTGTGAAATGCCTCTTTTTCACCTAACTCAGCCATAGCTAAGAGCCAAGCTGCTAAGTCTTCGGTCAGCGTTAGTCCAGGCTCCTCTGCATAAAAAAGACCCGATGCGTTGGCCATAGACCGTGTCGACAGCCACTTTTCATCTACAGTCAAAGCCTGTTGAGCCTGCTGGATCACACGAGGTGCAGAGACTTCTCGCCCGC
Source organism: Bacillota bacterium (assembly GCA_023442635.1). Lineage (GTDB taxonomy): Bacteria > Bacillota > Clostridia > Saccharofermentanales > Fastidiosipilaceae > JAEZYR01. The sequence continues at coordinate 13,590 of JAEZYR010000009.1, forward strand.
GCAAGTCGCGGTTAGCTAAAGACTTGGGCTGTCTGACATCAAAACGGCTTGAGGCCGAAAAAAACGGCCAGTTAAAGTGCTGCCAAGTGGCAAGGAAAACAAGGCAGACCAGGACGAGGCTGCCCACCACCACACCCGATAGCCACGGCCTCCCTTTCTTGCTGGCTTCTGGTGAACTCGCCGTCGAACTTTTTTGCAAAAATGCCTTTCGGCTTAAGCCCTCCTCCAAATGCGGGCTTGGCTGACTTGAGTCACCTCGCCTCCCCCTTCGTGGTGTCTTAGCCGGACTTGCTTTTTCGAGTGGAAGCTGCTTGTGCTGATTTTCTTTAGCTCTCTGCCAGCGCTCCAAGGCTGCTTGCCGCCTGGCTGCCAGACGGTCATCGACAAGATTCTCATCTGCTGTTGGCCTAAACTTTTCGTCCGCTTCTTCGCGCGACGGCGCTGGTCTCAGATTTACTGAACGAATCGACAGGCTTTCTTCTTTGTTGAGATTCCGTTCCGTCTTCTGCATAAGCAGTCCCTTCATTCTGAATTTCGTATGGCTAAAGTCAGCTTCTGACATGCTAGTATAACGAGTGAATGCAGGAAGCAGGGTGAAATAAGATGTCTGTTGTTGGCCTGATCGCCGAGTATAATCCTTTTCATTTTGGCCACGCCTCACAGCTGGCTTATTTGCGCAAGCAAGTCCCCGGCGCTACTTTCGTGGTAGCCATGAGTCCTTATTTTTCGCAGCGCGGTGAAGCTGCGGTACTTGATCCTTGGACTCGAGCACGTGTGGCTGTTCGAGCCGGTGCCGACCTGGTTCTCGCCCTCCCTCAAATTTTCGCTATGAGCGAAGCCGACCTATTCGCTCAAGGTGCTGTTCAAACACTAGCGGCTTGTGGACTTGTCGACTATCTTGCCTTCGGCTCAGAAGCTGGCCAAATCGCAGCGTTTGAGCCTCTGGTTGCTCTACTTGGGCGTTTGGAAAAAGAGGAAAGTCTGCAAGAACGCTGTCTAGCTTGGCAGCGAGAGGGTGATGGATATGCAAGCGCTTTTGCCAAGTTAGCCACTCAAGAACTTGGCCCTCCTGCCGCCGCATTACTGGAAGGCCCCAACAACATCTTGGCCATGCACTACCTCTTTGCAAGCTCCAAACTGCCGTCCGAAGTTCGACCTAGAGCCTTGACGCATCCTCGTTTTGGAGTAGGGGAACAAGAGCAGGCCTCCACCTTGCGCCTTCGCCTGCAAGACATGTCTTGCTCCGAATGGGATGCAGCACAAGCCAGCTCAGCCTGGAGTCAGCTCTTGCAGCACATTCCCCCTCATAGCGCAGCCGCTTTGCTCAACAGCCCTATCAGGCCAGGGGCTTTAGGAGGGCTAGCTTTTGCCGATCTGCGCCGTCTCCCCCTTTCAGAGCTCGAAAGCATCAGCGGCCTACAAGATGGTTTAGCTGGCCGCCTCGCCAAGGCTGCCCGTCACCTTGAACCCGATACACCAGAGGCAAGCTTGTGGGCAAAACTCGTAGAAGCTGGGACAACTCGGCACTTAAGTCGGGCTAGAGTCGGACGAAGTCTAGCTGCCCTCTGTCTTCGTCTCACGACAGACCTGCGAGCTAAACAAGAAGAGGCTGGCGTGCAATATCTGCGCGTTCTTGCCTATAGCAAGCGCGGACAAAAATTACTTGCCAGCATGCGCAAGACGGCCAGACTCCCCCTCATTCTGCGTAGTTCTGACTTTTTTCACCACAACGCACGTGGGCAGGCCTTTTTTGACCAATTTAATTTTGATCTACGCGCAGCTGATTTGTGGCACTTAGCTGTCAGGGGTAAAAGCGGCCGAGAATTTCAGCAAATTCCTTTCCGCGACAGCTCCAAAAAGCCTGTTGACATCCCTCTGCCTCTAGCTTTCACGCAAATTTGGGATCCAGCCATAAAAGCCTGATCGCAACTCGAGCGTCCAGCCTTCTCTAACCTAAACGCAGCGATCGTACGCACGCGATGAGCTTGTCGACTCTGCATCACGTGGCTTAGCTTTATGTTAGAGTTGAAAGGCTCAAGATCCTGAGCGTGATCTTGATGTCATTCATAAAATTCATCGCACTTTGGAGGTTTACGATGCCTGCTTGTTTAAAGCCCGACCTACCTGCAGGGCAATCGATTTACGACATTCTTTTAGATCGAGGATATATTGCCCAAACGAGCAACGAAGCGGCCGTACGCGAAATGCTCGCTAGCCCCCAACGCTTCTATATTGGTTTTGATCCAACGGCAGATAGTCTGCACGTCGGTCACTTTATGCAGCTTATGATCATGCGCTATCTGCAAGCTGCTGGTCACCAGCCCATCGCCCTGATGGGTGGAGGCACGGGTATGGTTGGCGATCCTTCAGGGCGTACTGATTTGCGCAAAGTTCTAAGCGAAGAGCAAATTCAACACAATATTGCCCAATTCGAGCAGCAAATCGCCAGAATCGTTGACTTTGACCAAGATAAAGCGCTGTTGGTTAACAATGCAGACTGGCTACTCCAGCTGAATTATGTCGCTTTCTTGCGTGAAGTCGGTGCCCAGTTCTCTGTCAATCGCATGCTGACAGCCGAATGCTACAAGCAGCGCATGGAGCGTGGCCTGACCTTCCTTGAGTTCAACTATATGATTATGCAGGCCTATGACTTCTTGGAGTTATATCGCCGCTATGGCTGCCGCCTGCAAATAGGTGGTGACGATCAGTGGAGCAACATTCTCGCTGGTGCCGACCTCATCCGGCGCAAGGAGCAGGCAGAAGCAGAATGTCTCACCATCCAGCTGCTGACAACCAAAGACGGCCAAAAGATGGGCAAAACAGCCAAGGGCGCGCTCTGGCTTTCGGCCGATAAAACCTCACCCTATGAGTTCTACCAATATTGGCGCAATGTGGATGATGCCAGTGTTATTCAATGCCTGAAGCTGCTCACCTTCCTACCTCTGAGCGAAATCCAGGCTTACGCCAATCTCGAAGGTGCAGAGCTCAACCAAGCCAAAGAACGCCTGGCCTACGAGTGCTGCTCCATCGTCCATGGCGAAGAGGCTGCCGAACAGGCCGCTGCCCAAGCCCGTCAGCTTTTTGCGGGCGGTGGCGAAAGTGAATGGATGGATGAAACCCTCTGTGAAACAGCGGAATTCGAGCAAGATGGCGGTCTGGGTCTCCTAGTCCTTCTTGAGCGCTGTGGACTCGTCAGTTCAAGATCCCAAGCTCGCCAACTCATTCGCCAAGGCGGCATTTCGCTCAACGACGAGGTCATCCACGATGAGCGTTATCTTGTGGGACTAGACAACTTCCGTGATGGCCAGATGATCATTCGTCGCGGCAAAAAGCAATTCCACCGCGTTAAACTAAAGTCCTAAATGCCATGATGAAGAAGATTAAAAGCCCTGCGCTACGCTGCGCAGGGCTTTTGTTTTGACCCTTAAAATAACCTATGGCCTTATGCTCTATGATTGGCCAAGCTGATACAAAAGTGCCCCTATTCTATTGGCTAAGGCAACAGTCGCATCGGAGGCATTGGCATAAAAGACGAATAGAATCGTCTTATCTCGACCATAAATCAAGCCAACATCCCCTATGTATCCACCGTATTGTCCGTACTTATGGGCAAAGCTTCCCTGAGGTATCGCTTGGGTAATGTAACTGTTGAAAGTCGTTGTCTCCATATACGCTAGCAATTTCGCGTAATGTGGATTCTGAGCGCGATTCTGCGCAAGATGCCACAGTACATTTTTCATGTCGCTGGCCGTCGCTACACCACCGTCATAAGTCATCCCGAAATGTTCGTTGAGTCGACTGGTGAGTGAACGTCTCTCAGGCCGCTCACGCCAATAGCGAAAAAGCATGTTTGTCGCGATATTGTCACTGTCCTGGATAGCTCGCTGAATACAAGCTTCAACACTCAGCTTATCGCCATTTTGGATATGCCCTTGTAAACGGCCACTGCCGCCCTCATAATCTTCAGAAGCTTTATATGTAAGATTTTGCTCGAGTTGCAGCAAGCCCTTTTGCGCCATATCGTAGGTATAAAGAGCCATAGGAACCTTGACGGTACTCGCTATGTTGACCCTCCGCTCAGGATTATGTGAAAACAGGGTGCGATCCTGTTCTGGAACAAGTACCAGCAAGCTAACTTGTTCTGTCAACGCTGCATCCGTGATCAAAGCGCGCAGGCGATCCCCTGCTTGCTCCAGATCGAGCTGAGTTGTTTCGGGGATAGACAGTGGCTGGGTGTTCGGCTCTGTCTCTAGCATTTCAGGCGATGAACTTAATAGTTCCTTCGTACTTGGCAGCTCTTCCTCTGGATCTATGGATTCGTTCGACTGTAAGCTTTCTAAGACCTCCTCGCGCACGACTTGGCTAGGGCTGCCAATCTGAAAACGGCAGGCGGGTAAAAAGAACAGACTCTCAATGAAGATGAGTACAGCTATTTTAGTCTTAGTCCGTATATGGGGTGACAGCTCAAAGTTATCCGTTCTATGCTTGGTCATCTATTAGAGCTCCTATTTGAATGCGAGCAGACTTTGCTTCTATGACTAGCTTTCTGTCTTGGTTCCTCTCTTAATATCCATGCTACCTAGAAAATAAAAGCGAGCCCTCCACCATGAGAGGTCTCGCCTTTTTTCCATACTGCAGGATATTGCACGCTCGACTTTGTTGCCTTCGGATAAGCTGGTAAAGCAGCGAAGGCCATGAAGTCAATCAATGGCGTGTGGGATCTCAGCCTTGCTGACGATTCAGGGCACGAGCCAGACGTGACTTGCGGCGTGCAGCCGTGTTGCGGTGCATGCGACCACGAGCGGCAGCCTGGTCAATCTTCTTCTGGGCGTCACGCAGCAACTCAATACTGTTCTCTACACCTGACTCAAGAGCCTCATGGGTGCGACGAATCTGCTTGCGAAGTGCGAGCTTCTGAATACGGTTAGCTGTGGTCTTCTTGCGCGTAACTTTCACGCGCTTCTTGGCGGACTTAATGTTTGGCATGGGGCCTCCTCGTTCTAGTCGCTAGGCACAAAGTGCTGCATTTCAAACAAAATTCTCGCGAATCTTAGCATAAGAATTCAGATTCAGCAAGATAAACGATCGACTTTTTCATTTTAAAGCTGATATACTGTGCAAAACTTGTTTTTAGCTGCGCTTGTCTAGCTTGCGCAGTCAGATAGAGAAAAGACTGTCGTGTCACAGTCTCCTGGGTGCCCGAACCACCCTCAACCCTAGCAGCTCAGCATTCCAAAGCCGCTAGCCGCAGTTCACTTTGGTCTAGGTTATTCAAGCCTATAGCCTAGCCCTGGTGTGCAGCCAGAAATAGTAAATCTTGTCTGACTTTAGCCAGCAAGTTTTTGGGGCAAAAACTTACCCCAGCAGTGCAAGGACTGAAGT
>JAEZYR010000033.1 GCA_023442635.1 Bacillota bacterium
CTTAGTGACGGGCTATGACATCATATTCTTCTGGGTCGCTCGTATGATTTTTTCGGGACTGGAACATACAGGAAAGATCCCCTTTAGAACGGTTCTGTTTCATGGCCTTGTGCGTGATGCTCAAGGACAAAAAATGAGCAAATCTTTGGATAACGGCGTTGATCCGCTCGAAGTTATCGATCAGTATGGAGCTGATCCTCTGCGCTACGCTTTGTTTACTGGAACGGCACCTGGCAATGATCAGCGCTACCAGACACATCTACTAGAAGCGGGACGAGCCTTTATTAACAAAGTCTGGAATGCAACCCGATATGTGCTCATGAATTTACCAGACGATTTAGATCTTTGCGCGACAGTTCCCACGATTGATCGGGCTGAGGATCGCTGGATTCTATCTTCTTTGCAGCAGACTATCGAAGAAGTCACGAACAATCTCGAACACTATGATAGTGGATTAGCCTTGGCGAAGATCTATCGCTTTATTTGGGAAGACTTCTGTGACTGGTATATCGAGATGTCTAAACCGCGGCTACAGCAAGCAGATTCAGAAGATGCCTATCGGGTGCGGTGGGTTTTGAGTACCGTGCTAGGGCAGGCCTTGAGATTGCTACATCCCTTTATGCCGTATGTAACAGAAGCTCTGGCAGCTTACTTGCCTAACACGAGTGCTATGTCATCTAGTCCTTCACTGATGGTAGCAGCCTGGCCAGTTGGAGATCCAAAATGGCGCGATCAGGCGGGCCAGCAGGCTATGGAAGACCTGATGGAAGTGGTACGCCGTATTCGCAATTTAAGGGCGGAGTATCAAGTTAAGCCTAGTCAAGAGTTGACTGTGGCTGTGTATACAGACGATTCGGCCTGCCAGGCTTTACTCGAGAATTTACGCCCTCTCTTAGGCCACTTGGCAAAAGTAGGGAGCTTGACAATCTATTCGACACAGGATGAGCACCTTCCAGCATCCGTTTCGCTTGCTATACCAGGTGGTGAACTACTGGTGCCACTCGGAGAACTCGTTAACTTAGAGCAAGAATTATCACGTAACCAGAAAGAATACGAGCAGGCCATTCAGCAGCAACATAGCCTTCAGCAGAAGTTGGCTAATGAGCAATTTGTAGCTAGAGCTCCGAAGGAAGTTGTCGCCAAGGAAAGAGAGAGGCTCAAACGTATTGAAGATCTTCTAGAAACGCTCAAAGATCAGAAACGGCAGTTGGAAGAAATGAGACAATAAAATACACATATTAGGCAGAAAAAGCCCGAAAACCCTGAAAGTACTGATATCAGGGTGTTTCGGGCTTTTTTGTGTTTTGGCGTGCCGCGGATTGTACCGAAATTAGCTTATGAGCTTAGAAAAGGCCTCAGAAATTGCCCGACTCATTGCCCGCTCATGTTCTTCGATTTTTGCCCGCTCTTTGGCGGTGAGGAGGACAGGGTGATTATAGACCGCGTCCGTATTCATGCTGTCGGAGTGGCCATAGATAGGCTTGAGATCATCTAGGCTTAGATCTGTACGTTGGCGCGTGTAGCTGATGAAGGTATGGCGCAACTCGTGAAGGGTGAGTTTGATTCCAACAGATGCTGTCCACTGCTCCCAACAGTAGCGGAGCCTAGGCACAGAGATTCTAGCGCCGTCTTCGGCGCAGAATAGATAGCTAGAGTAAATACAGGCCTCGTCGTGCTTCTGCTGATAACGGCGGATCTGTTGTAGGGCTAGCCTAGGTAAGAAAAAGCTGCGCTCGCCTCTGGCTGTCTTAGGCTGATTGACCTTGCCATCGGGTGTCACAGACTCGCGGATGTTTTAGGCAGCGAGTACCTATCTATCAGCGATACGCTTTATGAGGACTTGAACGAGCAACCGCCTGAAGGACTAAGTCAGCAGGAGCTAGAGAGTTTTTATAAGCGCACGGAAGCCAAGCGAGCGTGGGTTAAAGAAAGGCTAGACAACTTAGATAAACATGTTGAGTTTGCCTTGCGCTACGTGAAGCTCAAAAACAAAAAGTGGGCAGTCGTCCTAGTGGCTGAAAGAGAGATGAAGCAGGATGTTATAGCGTCTTGTAACCCGGGAGGCTTTATCCGCTTTAACTACAAGTTCTTGAACGAGTTAGAAGAGCTTAACTTTAAGAAGTACGGCCGAGGGCGCGCTACAGGCGATATCCCCTATATGGCAGCGGCTAGTGATCCGCGCTCCACACTCTTTCATGAATTAGTCCACGCCTGGCAGTTTGAGCAGACAGAGGGGATGGAAGATGAAGAAAAGATAGAGTTTTTAAGGAAAACATTCTTAGAGCTACAAAAAGAAATGGGGCTTAGCAAGGAAGATGTGCGCAAGATAAGCCAGTATTTAGCTGACAGGCTAGATGATAGGAACTTTGCTGAAGCGCATGCTGAGCTATGGACACACAAGATACTAGGTGAAATACGCCAGATCATAAAGAAAAAGAGAAAAAAGAGGAGAAAAAAGAAGAAATAGCGTGATAAAATGTGATCAGAGAGGAGGGGATATCATGCAAGCACTTTGCGCGAGTAGAAGGCCAGCTATACTAGGGGATCTACATTTCTATGAGTATCGGGATACCATACTAAAAAGTGGGTATCTTCAGTACGACAAGAATAGTGGCCGTGAGTATTTCACAGCTGACAAAAAAAGCGATTTGTGGCCTATCTGGTTCGAGTATCTCCGACTATCTGATTATCTTTGTCGATGGGCTGAAGCTAACCCAATTGAACTGCCAGCTTTAGCCGGTGATGAGAGCATAGTAGACGTTCCGCTTCTCGCGCCATGGATTTATCAGAGCTTTAAGTGGCATTTCACCTGGTATTCAGACTGGGAGGAGATGCCCAAACCCTTGCAGGACGCTTGGAGAGATGCTAGCCGTATAAGGAGCGAGCGCCTAGCCGCCGCAGGTCTACACGAATATATAGATCTGTGAGCCTAGAACACAAGCACACATAACACTTTGGAATCAAGCCGCGCAAGCGGCTTTTTTCATACCCAAAAAAAGGAGGAAAGAGATGTCAGCATTTGCGAAATTAGCCGAAAGCTTGCGCGTGGTCAGCAATACACCAGCGCCAGCCGAGAGCACGAACGAGAACGCAGAGGCTAGCCAAGAGCAGACAGCCGAAGTCGCAGCAAACGAAGCGACCGAGACAGAAGCGTCAGAGGCTAGCCAAGAGCAGCAGGAGGAGAAAGGAGGCGAGAAGGCCAGAGACAAGCCCGAAATATTTAGCAAAGACGACGTGCAAAAGATGATCGCCGATGCTATACGCGCCGACCGCGAGCAAACGCAAGCCAAGGCCAAGGAAAATGACTGTCCGCTTTCTCTGCGGAATGTGTAACCATACCTTTTCATCTACCGTATCGCGAAAATTTAGGCGATCTAGCGTTACGGTAATGTTACGAAATCCCGACGCTTGCAAATGCGCTAAATAGGTATGTAATAGTAACCGAGCCTTAATCTGAAGCCTAAAAAATGCTAAGCATACCTAGGCAGAAAGCGTATAAATCGTTATACTGAACAAAAATGCTGAGAGCATTTGAGCCTGTTTATCAGATGCTTTAACAGCTAGCATAAGGAGAAGCAGATGGCTTTAGTAACATCAACTGAACTATTCAAGCGCGCATATGCGGAAGGCTATGCTTTGGGTGCCTTTAACGTCAACAATATGGAGATCATTCAGGGCATTACCGAGGCTGCAGCTGAGCTCCGTGCACCCCTGATCCTTCAGGTTTCATCTGGTGCGCGTAAGTACGCCAATCATACCTACTTGGTTAAGCTGGTAGAGGCGGCAATAGCCGAGACGGATCTTCCGATCGTCCTCTACTTGGATCACGGTGATAGCTTCGAACTTTGCAAGAGCTGTATTGATGGCGGTTTTACCTCGGTCATGATTGATGGTTCACATCTGCCTTACGAAGAGAACATCAAGCTGACACGTCAGGTTGTTGAATATGCTCATGACCATGGTGTTGTGGTCGAAGGTGAGTTGGGTCGCCTTGCTGGTGTTGAGGATGAGGTCAACGTCAGCGCTGAAGATGCTTCTTATACGCGTCCTCAAGAAGTCGAAGACTTCGTGGGTCGCACGGGCGTCGATTCGCTTGCAATCGCAATTGGAACGAGCCATGGTGCCTACAAGTTCAAGCCAGGCCAGAAACCCCAGCTTCGCTTCGATATTCTTGAAGAAATCACCAAACGCCTGCCTGAATTCCCCATCGTGCTCCACGGTGCATCATCTGTCATCCCAGAGTATGTTGAGATGATCAATGCCCACGGTGGTAAGATGCCAGATGCTATTGGTATTCCTGAGGATATGCTTCGTCAGGCTGCCCGTAGTGCTGTTTGCAAGATCAACATCGACAGTGACTTGCGTCTGGCTATGACGGGTACGATCCGCCGTATTTTCGACGAGAACCCTTCAGAGTTTGACCCTCGTAAATATCTAGGACCAGCTCGTGATGCGATCCGTGGAATGGTTAAGCACAAGATCGAGAATGTTCTCGGCTGTGCAGGCAAAGCCTAAGATCAAATTGGAATTTTTAGAGGCCGCCTCTAGCGAGGCGGTCTTTTTTATGTCCAAAACGAGAGGATTCTGGAAAAAGCTAATATTAAAAAGGGTAAAGATTGAGAGCGTCGGTGGGTTTACTTTTGCATCTGATGTATTGATCTAGAAGCGCGACACAGTAGATTAAAGTATGTCGAAGATAGCTAATTCTGGTACAGAAAATAGGCGCAAGGGGAGCAGGACTGAGCCGCAGCCACGACCGATATAGAGAAAACTCTTTTTCCAGCTGAAAAGGCCGTGATAGTAGCCATATCGGCTCAGACGATCATGTGGGCGCAACAACTTAAATTCTAAGCGGGCTGGTAAACGTACTTGCCCATTGTGATAGTGGCCGCTAAAGCAAGCGCGAAATTGATCGGAATCGAGCTGCAAGAGAGTATCGGGATTGTGTGCAAAGAGAAGACGCCGCTCTGGCGGTACTTCCAGAGAGCCCATAGCTTTTTCTAGTGAAGGTTGCCCTAAGCGCAAATCTTCTAAACCGATGATTGCCCAACGTTCATTGTGGCGATCCAGAATGTAGTGCTCATTGGCTAACCAAATAGCGCCCGTACTTTCCGCGTCTTGTCGACTAAGTCCTTCATCATGATTGCCCCAAATGGCAAGAAAGGGAATGCCCAAGGCTTTCAAAGCTTTGGCATAGTAACGAAAGTGCTCCAAGCCTAACGTTCGATCTTTTTCAGACGACGAAAGATCCCCTCCAAAGACCACTAAGTCTGGGGCTGATAGAAGTATGGCTTTGAGGAAACGAGAAGGATCTAGGAGAAGCTGGCCAGCGTGATAGTCAGAAAAAAAGGCCAGACGCAGCTTTGGGTGCAATTCTGATTGAGCATCCTCAGCTAGGTCTGGACACAAGGGGCGCCAGATGCGATCTCGCATACCCAAAGTAGGATCCAAAGGCAGACGCTGGTACGGCCATTTTTCGACGGGAGGGACAGCGGGAAGCGTATGGGCTCGTTTGGGGGTGGATTCTATCCGCTTTGGAGCTTCTTGGGGAATGAGATATCCTAAAATCTCAAAAAGTCTAGGCTCCAAAAAGGCTCGCAGACCCAAAAGGGCTGCGAGCACAATAAGGAGGCTGAGGCAAATCTGTAACAAGAATTAGGCCTCAAAAAGTTGACCGCCAATATAGACACGGTCAATTTCGTGAACACCACGCAGAACAAGGAAGTCGGCATCGTAACCTGGTGCAATGCTGCCCTTGCTGTCGCCCAACCCGATCAGCTGAGCTGGATTCTGGCTGGCCATTTTGAGCGCGTCTGGAACAGGGATGCCAGCATCAATGGCATGGCCTACACAAGCCCAGACGTTGGAGGTTCCGCCAGCTATAGCGCCATTATCTGCACGAGCTACACCATTTTTAACTTCAACATGCTGCCCGCCCAGTTCAAAATCACCGTCCTCAAGACCAGCAGCCCTCATGGAGTCAGAGATGAGAATCAAACGATCTGATCCAAACAATTTCCAAGCACAATAGATGACAGCTGGATGGACATGAACCGTATCGGCAATGATTTCACCATGAATGCCACTCTTGACAGCGGCTGCGATGAGACCAGGATCGCGATGCAGCAAGGGGGGCATCGCATTGAAGGTATGGGTTAGGCTGCGAGCGCCTCGTTCGATGGCAGCCATAGATGTGTCATAATCCGCCGTCGTGTGACCAAGTGATACAACTGTACGATCGGCAATCGCCTCGATAAAATCTAGAGCGCCTTCTATTTCAGGAGCGACTGTTACGACGCGAATGCCACGCTCAGGTTTGTAAAGCTCAAATTCTTCTAAGCGTGGGGGACGTACGAAGCGTTCGACGTGGGCGCCACGTTTTTTTGCACTGATAAAGGGGCCTTCCATATTGAACCCCAGGACTTGTGCGCCAGATACGTCTGTGGCTTGGTTAAACGCTCTTTGGATATCTTCAACAGCGACGGTCATTGTTGTCGGGAGAAAACCTGTGATACCACGTGCTGCCAGATAGCGGCTGATGCGATTTAGACCGTCAAAATCAGCATCCATAGTGTCGGCTTCCATCGCACCATGGATATGAATATCAAGGAAGCCAGGACAGATGATACCGCCGTTGAGGTCTTCTATCTCGTGTTCCTGCCCGTCGGATGAAGGCCGATTTGGCAAAGGAAGATCGACAATTTTGCCATCCTGACAAACGAGGTCACGGCGCTGAAGTTGAAAGTTTTTGTCATAGATTAAGCAATTTATGAAACGCATGGCGCACTCCTGAAGATTGATAATCTGATTATAGCGAGATGGAGCAAAATAGCGAGTTAAAGTGTGACCGACTAGCGTCGGGGAAATCTATCCTGTTAGGCTCGCCTATAGATACAGCTCGTGCTAGAGTACATAGGAAAGTATAATCTTTCTCTCTAACTTATTTTTGGAGGATGAATGAAATGGCACGCAAGGATGCATCAAACTTTACATTTGAAATTAAGGAACATATTGCGATTCTAAGCACCAGTAAGACGGGGTGGAATCGAGAGGTGAATATTGTGAGCTGGAATGGTGGAGCCCCCAAATGGGACATTCGAGACTGGTCCCCTGATCATAGCAAGATGGGTAAGGGTATTTCATTTACAGGGGAGGAGTTCAAAATTCTACAAGCCACGCTTGAGGCCTACGATGACCCCTATATCGTTGAAGGACAAGCCTAATAGATTCAGAACATGGTATAGAGCTGGCCAGATATGGCTTGTTAGTTATTCAGATCCGTAGACGGACCTAGCTTTATAGACACATGCTGGAAGGTATTAAAAAGCGATTCAAGAAGAAGGAGAAGTCATGACGCCAGAGGAAGCTCAAAAGCGGATTGATACCTTGCGTGAGCAGGTGCGATATCATGCGGCGCTCTATTATGATGCAGCGGATCCTGAACTAACGGATGAGGCTTATGATGCGTTGGTGCATGAGCTCAGAGCTTTGGAGGATCAGTGGCCCCATCTTCAGGCCGCTGATAGTCCGAGCCAGCAAGTGGGATCGATGCTTCAGGGGGCGCTTAAACGCATTGAGCATGAAGTGCCCATGCTGAGTTTGGAAGATGTTTTTGATGAGCTGAACCTTCGTCGCTTCTTGGATCGAGTTCGGACTGATTTGCCTGCTGATCTTCTTTTTTCGTGTGAAGAAAAGATTGATGGTTTATCGGTTAGTTTGCGCTACGAAAAAGGGCGTTTTGTTCGGGCGGCAACGCGAGGTGATGGACACGTTGGTGAGGATGTGACGGCCAATGTTTCTCAGTTGCAAGGGCTACCGATGCAGTTGGCAGAAGACGTAGATCTTTTAGAAGTGCGCGCTGAGGTCTATC
>JAEZYR010000049.1 GCA_023442635.1 Bacillota bacterium
TTCTCAAGGCGATCAGCTTTGGGTTTTGAGGGCGCTTTTGAGCCAGCTGGTAGGGAGGCCTTGGGGAGATTTGTTGCCGCATTACCCGCATGGCTAGACGTTGTATCCCGTGATAGGAGATCATCTGCTTCGCTTACTGGGAATAGGGGGTTCACAAAAAGGGATGAGGCGCTGCTGAGTGATACGACTAAGGCGATCACGGCACTCAGAATGAGGCTCAAACCCCAGGTGAATTGTCTTTTGCGTATGATGTGCGGCCATGCTTTGAGCCCTGACCTTTGGCCTTTGAGGTACTGATAGAGGCGCAAGAAGACAAAGAGGAGAACTGAGCCGAGGAAGAGCAAAAAGGCTGAGCGCGACGCAGAAAAATAGATGCCTAAAATCCATAGTCCATAGCATAGAGGGTGCGTATAAAGACCTAAACGCCAGGCCGCCATCAGGCTGGTCAAGCAAAGGATGGCCAAATAAGCTCCGAATATGTTGGGGTTGAGGAGGAGGCTGTAGGCACGCAAATGATGGCCGTTTTGAACAAGTGAAGCGATCAGTTGGCCAGGGAAAAAGAGCAATTTATTGCTCGCAACTTCGAGCACGCTTAAAAGGGCGACAAGACTAGCCAGAATCTGCCACAGCCGCAAAAAGGAGCGCAGGCGGATCCGAGAAGCTGGCAAGTGCCGTCCTACAAAATAGAGGACGTAAAGCGAGCCATAGGCGTAAAGCTGCAACGCAATGATTTTAAAAGGTATGTGCTTAAGATAGCTAGTCCCAGCACTGAATAAGACGAAAGCAAGAAGCAAGCTGTCACTCCAAGTCCAACGCCATCGATGAGGAAAGGCGTAGAAAAATAATGGCAGCAGGGTGAAAAAGCAGACTGCAGGCAAGAACTTGAGGGCGTTCAGGAGGGGGTAAACCTGGCTGAGTGCCGTTAGAGGACTTGTCAAAAGTAAGATAACGACCCAGAAATCATAGAGCCACAATAAGCAGCGTTGAGCCCGATTCAAAGGGGCAGCTGCCGCTTCTGGTGGTCGATGCTGGAGCTTTTGATCTGATCTTGGGCAGACTGTGCTGTTTTTATTCACATTGCTTTCTCCGTGGTACGTAAGTCAGTTTTTTGGCATCAAAGAGTTCGTCTAATTCTTCGGTAGTCAAGTCGAGTTCTTCTTCTACCAAATCTCGTAGTGGGCGATGCTCGCTCAACGCTTTTTGGGCCAGTTCAGAGGCCTTGGCATAGCCGATGCGAGGCGATAGGGCTGTCACCAAAACAAGGCTGTGCGCGAGCTGCGCTTGGATAGCACTTTCGTTGGCTTCGATACCGTCAATACAGTGATGCGAAAGAATATGCGCGCCTTGTCCCAAATAACTAATGCTTTCGAACAGGCGATGAAAGAGGATGGGCTCGAAGGCATTGAGCTCGAGCTGGCCAGCTTCTGCCGACAAAGTGATCGTAAGATCATTGCCGATTACGGCGTAGGCGATTTGGCTGACAACCTCTGGAATGACGGGATTGACTTTGCCAGGAACGATGGAAGAGCCGTTTTGACGGGAAGGAAGATGAATTTCGCTCAAACCTGCAAAGGGACCTGAGGACATGAGGCGAAGGTCATTTGAGAGCTTGCTGATGTTGACGGCAGCCGTTTTGAGGGCGCTTGAACATTGGACGAAGGCATCGAGATTGCTCGTGCCATCCATCAAGCTTTCATAAGGCTGGAGCTTGAGGCCACTCACCTCGGAGAGGTGACGGTGGATACAGTCAATATAGATGGAGCTGGCATTTAGACCTGTGCCGATGACGGTACCACCCATGTTGGTGTAGCTGAGCGCTTCTTGCGCTTGTTGGATACGGGTAAGGTCGCGTTTAAGAGCGAGGGCGAAGACCTGAAAACTCTGGCCCAAGCGCATGGGGGCGGCGTCTTGCATTTCGGTTCGCCCCACTTTAACAATGTGGTCGAAGGCTGCAGCACGCTTTTCTAAGCTGTCAATGAGCTCTAGGAGCTGGTGGATCGTCGTTTGGATCAAATGAAGCGCCGCTATGCGACCAGCTGTTGGGTAGACGTCATTGGTCGACTGCGACATATTGACGTGATTGTTGGGGTGGACGCGATCGTATTGCCCACGTTCTCCCCCGAGGATTTCGTTGGCGCGGTTGGCGATGACTTCATTGGTGTTCATGTTGGCAGAGGTGCCAGCACCACCTTGGATGGCATCGACAATGAAGGCGTCCTGCAACTGAGACGATAGGGCAGGGTCGATGTTTGGGTCACCAGCTAGGCTGGCCAAAACCTCATCACAAGCCTGGACGATGGCATCTCGACAATCTGGGCTGAGCTGCCCAGATTCGGCATTAGCGAGCGCAGCGGCCTTTTTGATCATGGTTAGAGACTTAATCAATTCAGGATGCATTTTTTGCCCTGAAATCGGGAAGTTATGCTTGGCACGCAGACTGTGAATGCCGTAATAGGCATCTTGAGGAATTTCGAGATAGCCGACTAGATCGTGTTCGATACGGGGCTTAGAAGCTGTTGGATCAGATGAATGTGAGAGATTGGACATAGGTTTACACTCCTGATTGCTTCATTTTATCGAATTTATTGGCGAAAGAACTTTTGATAAAGCTTAGCCCTTCGTGTTGTGGTCAGACGAGACTTGATTTCACGGACACAGAGCTTTTTGAGGGCGCTGGGTTTATCTAGCCAAGTTCCTGTGAAGAGGTGGATGGTAGCAGAGTTTTCAGACGGATTGCAGAGCACCGTATCGGGGTAGACGTGAATGCCATCGGCCAGATCCTGCTCTATATTACCTAACTGACAATGGTAGTGCTGAACCAGAAATTCACTCACCGTCTTCGTATTGACCAAGCGATAAGGATCTTGAGCTGAATAGTCGAAGTGATCGGGAATACAATGCTCAAGCATGCCTTTCAGCATGGGGTGGTGAGCTTCTGCCCCAAAAACAGCTGTAAAAGGATAATCAGGCCGTTCATAACCCACAAAGGCTCGGTGGAGGCAAAAGGGCGTTAAATTTTGCAAAAGTAAGACATCTGTATCCAGATAGATGCCACCTTCTTTTTCTAGTGCCCACAAACGGGTGAAATCACTTACGTAGGCCCACTTTTTTTGTCGATAGGCTTCCTCGACAAAAGGGTGGGTATGAACGTCGAAATTATCTTCGCTCCAACGATAAAACTGCCAATCTGGCAGGTGCTTTTGCCAAGAACGCATGCAGCGTTTGATGACGTCAGAGGGTTCAGCACCGCCGAACCAACAATAGTGGATTTTTTTTGGAATCATGCTTTTGTCTCCTCAGAATATGATTTTGCGTTTTCAGCGAAGGCATTTTCTGCCAAGGCTAGCCAGGCGGGGAAAATACGCTCTTCAGTCCATTGCAGGGCTAATTGCTGGCTGGCCAAGGCCATTTTTTTTCTTAATCTGTGGTCTTGTGTTAAAGTGCGAATTTTTTCGGCCATTTCGGCGCAATTCTGCACGCGGTAGCCTGTTTCTCCTGAAATGATGAGGCGCTGGGGGCCGCCTGGAATATCGAAGGCAAGGCAGGGAAGACCCGTTAAGGCTGCCTCTATCAAGACAAAACCAAAACCCTCGGTGCGAGAGGGCAGAACAAATAAGCAAGCCTGCAGCATGGCTTTTTGGAGGTCTTGAGCTGATACAAAAGGCAGGAAGCGAACGCTATCTTCGATCCCAAGGGTTTTGGCTTGATGCTGAAGTGCAGAAGCCTGCTGACCTTCACCATAGATCACGAGCTGCCAGTTTTCTTTGGCTCTTGCAGGCGAGGCGTGGGAGTTGGGAAGAGTGGCTAACTGCTCTTGAAAAATGGCCCAGGACTCTAATAGGCGGTCGAAACCTTTTTCGGGGCTCAAACGTCCAGCTGCTAAAACAATAGGGAGGCGGATTGGCTCCGCATCCGTGCTTTCTGGAAGGTCAGAGTTGCTATGGGTTTGCGAGGCGGACTCACTTTTTGGGTAGGCTTGCAAAACGAGCGTATCCTCAGGCGGCAGAAAGTGTCCGATAGGCCAAAAAAGCGGCTTTTGGGCTTGCTGAGATAGCGCATGCTCGAGGAGGGGGACATAGTCTGCTAACAAAGGTACAAGAACCTGAATCTTGCTGAAATAGCGATTGGGGTGCGCCAAAAGTTCAGGGTCGCTCTGGGGATCATAGTGTAGATGGAAGACGCGCGTTTGAGTCGGAGCTTGCCGTTTCGGTAGCAGGCGACACTGCTCTTTGCGTGACAAGATCAGAAGAGCCTCAGGAGGGCAGCCTTTGAGAGCCTGTTTTAGGCGCCGATAACGCCGCCACAAGATACCTAAAGCTCGCCAGCCTTCTCGGATAAGAGAAGGAAAATTTCGCTTGCGCAGAGCTTCCTGAAAGGCAGAACGATTGGGTTTATCTTCTGACAAATAGTGAAGATGAACGCTAGGCTCAAGGGGATAAGCTATATCACCCAGGTGATAGCTGACCACGATATGCGTAGGGTAGCCATGCCGAGCAAAGGCGCTGGCAAGTTCGCAAATTGAGCGCTCCACACCACCATGACTTAGATGTAAAGCAAAGAAGTAGACTGGGCGTTTAGCGTGTGGCACTTTGAACGCTGATTCTGTAGGACAGAGCATGAAAAGAGCCTTCCGTTTGCATTTGCTGAGATTTTATTCTGACACAGAGGTCAAAGCTTTGCTGTTTTTCCTGAAAAAGCTTAAGAAAGTGAGCCTCTTCTTAAAGCTCAGGAAAAACTATGGGCAAGCCTTTTAGAAAACTTACCCATAGGAGGGCGTGAGGATTCTTGAGGAATACTTAGTCGAAAATCGCATGGTGCAAAGCCTTGCGGTTGACATCCAAATCAAGAACGAGCGAGCTACCCACACCAGGTATAGAACCGAAATAGAAGCCATCTGAAGTTGGGATGCGAAGCTGTTCCACGTTGTAATTCAGCATCTCAGGTAACAACGTTAAATAACCCAAGATTTCACCCTTGGAAATGTTGGTTTTGATCATGGGGAGGATCGTATTGGCGAGCTTGTTGAGGGTTAACAAGTTCGCGCCTTTGGTTTTGCGGATGATCTCCTGAAGGATGCGCCGCTGCCGTTCGGTTCGCTCAAAGTCGGCATTGCCAACATAGCGAATACGCGCATAGCCGACGGCCTGAGCCCCATTCAGTGTGTAGTGTCCTCCGCCAGGTAGGATGTTTTTGTCTTGAGGCAAGCCCTGAAGGGCATTGAGTTCGCGGACATTGCGGTTAAGATCTTGAACTTCGGCGCTGCTGACATCCATGTCGACTCCACCCAAAACATCAATGATGCGTGCTAAGGCAAAGAAATCAACCATGGCATATTGGTTGACATCGACTTTGAAGGTGTCTCGCACGGTCTCAAGTAGGAGATTAGGGCCGCCGACAGCTGTAGCTGCATTCAGTTTGGCATTGCCGTGACCTGGGATTGAAACGTAGCTATCGCGCATGAGCGAAGAGAGCAAGAGTCGCTTTTTTTCGCGATTGATGCTCAGCAAAATCATGGCATCCGAGCGTGTATAGCTTCCTTCGCTGCGACTATCGGTCCCGAGTAGCAGGATATTGGTCACATTTTCATTTTTGATGATGGCGCCTTTTTGGGCATCTTCCATTTCTTTGAGTAGGCGAGACTGCTCACTGTCATCTATCTTGGAGGCGGAAGCATCGCCTTCGCCATCCTTAAGGTTGGGGATAATGAGGTTGCCATGAATATCGGTTTCATAGCTTGCTGTATTGATGACAAAGTCATCCTCGCCCTCATACTGGATTTTGTCGAGCATGTGGTAGAAGTAGGCAAGACAAAGGCAGGCGACAATCAGGAGACAGGCCACAACGGAGAGCAAAACCTGGAGGAGACGACGGCGGGACTTGCTTGTTTTTTTAGGGGCAGCTGTCGGGGAGCTCGGCATTGTGCCAAGGCCTTGGCTTCTGTGTTGTGTGCGAGGCAGGGGCTGCCCTAAGTGTGTGGGCGGCGGGACAAGCTGGTGGTGAGGTGAACGACTTGCGGGCTGGCTACTTGCCGTGCGGCTTCCTTGTTGGCGGGGAGCTGTATTTGCTGCATGAGCAGGGCGTAGGCCTTGCTTGCGTTCGCCAGAAGGCGCGTTTACAGGGTGCAAGGCATCGTCAGGACCAAAAAGACTGCTAGAGGCAGCGCCTTTCCTGGCTTGATTAGCAGGGGGGATCTGAGAAGATGACCCTACTGCACGCCCAGCAGCTGGCCTAACGCTTGCTTTGCTCTGCTGACGAGGCGGGTTGAAAGAAGGTTGAGAAGGTCTGATCCCTCTGTCAGACGGAGTAGAGGATGCTGCAGACCTACTGGTTAATTCCTGTTCATACGAAAAATTGTCCCAAGTCGCGTCTGAGGCTGGTATAGCACGAGCTTTTCTTCTTGCAGGTGATGGAGCATCAGATGGGGAGACAGAGCTAGGTCGATTGGCACTATCGGCTTGCTTTCGAGAAGGGTGAGAATATGATTTAAAAGGCATAAGAGCTCCTCGATTCAGATATGATCAGTCCAGAATTTAGGATGTCCATTATAGAATATTTGCTTCCTTTGATAGCAGTTTTTCTTTGAGACTCTGTGCTGCAGCCCAAGCTGAGGCAAAGGCAAAATGCAGGTTATAGCCGCCAGAATCCCCGACAACATCCAGCATCTCACCTAAGACATAGAGTGAGGGGAAAGTTTTAGCGTTAAAGTGGCGAGGTGAGAAATATTGCGTTCCTAAGCCACCTGAACAGGCCATGGCACGTTCTAGCCCACCAGGTACAAGAGACGGCAAAGCGACATGCTGTAAAGCGGTTAAAAGCTGGGTTAGATCGTTGTCGGTCAACTGCTTAATAGGTTTTTGGAGCAGCTTCAAAGCACGCTCTGAAGCGGCATCTGGACTTTTGATTGGCCAGTCTTTCAGAACCTGTAAAAAGCGATGGGGGCATTGCTCATGCAACAAAAAAGAAGCTTGCTTTTGACTGTGTTTGGATTGTCTCATTTTTAGGGCATATGCTAACCAGCTCTGTAGATCCCAATGAGGCAGTAGATTCAGCTGCCATCCTGACGATGCGCGTCCCTCAAGGTATTTGCTGGCGTTTAGAGCAACTGGGCCGCTGAGCCCTCGATGGGTAAACAGCAAGGCGCCGACGGGCGATAGACTTTGCCTAGCTCTGCTAGGAGCTCTGCTAGGAGCTCTGCTGGGAGCTGCGCTAAGAGCTATGCTAGCAGCTATGCTAGGAGCCGTGCTAAGGCTGACAGAATCTAGGCTGACGCCGCTGAGCTGCTCCAAGCCTTTTCGATCCTGTCGATTGACATAAAACAAGGGGCTCAGGGCAGGGCGAAAAGGCTTATGCGCAATGCCGAGTCGCTGGGCGGCGAGAGGCGCCAAGGCACCCGTCGAACCTGTATGGGGATAGCTGGCCGCACCACACGCTAAAACAAGGTAGTCGCAGCGATAAGAAAAAGCTTGACCAGAAGAGGAGATCTTACCCCAAAGATGCCACTGTCCATCTTTATGCTCGAAATCTTGGACAAGGTGGTTAAAAGCATAGCGAACACCTTGTTTTAGACCCTGCTGCCACAGGCAAGAAACCACGTCACGGGCCTTTTGGCTTGCAGGATAGATGGCCGCCTTTTCGAGTACACAGTCAAGACCAATAGCGGCCATTTGAGCCATGAGGACTTCACCTGAAAAACCTTGCAAACAGCTGTAAAGAAAGCGGTGATCAGGATAGTAGTGTTCCAACATCGCATCCAAACTTTCGAGATGGCCAAGGTTAGCTCGACCACCACCCGCAAGAGCCAACTTGCGACCCGGGACAGGGCCAGATTCGAGCACGAGACAAGAATGGCCTAATGAGCCTAGGGCTTGCGCTAAATAAAGACCCGCAGCTCCAGCTCCGACGATGATGACTGCGTGTTGGGTTGAAGCAGCAGGACGATCAGGACGCTCGGTAAAGGCGTGAGCCTTTTGAAGACTAGGTGGTGATTTTTTCATGTGTCTATCATAAGCGCACGGCTCAAAATAAGCGATCGCCCATGAGCAAGATGAGCTGTGTCCTGCGTGCCTAAAAAAGCTGAGAATCTTAGGGATAATGTTTGCATGAATAGTTATGAAGTATTTTCTCAGCCTGAACTAGGCTGCCAGCCCATGGCCAGCCAGGCTGGTTCAGAGCGCAAGCGGATTCTAGTTGCCATGAGCGGCGGAGTGGATAGCTCTGTCGCGGCCGCCTTGCTTTTGCAACAGGGTTATGAAGTTGTGGGCTTGACCGCTCATCTACATGATGAGGGCGAGGGTATGGCGCATGCCATCGAGGACGCAGCTGCGGTTTGTGCCTGCCTGGGTATCGAACACGTTGTACTGGATTTGCGCGAGCGCTTCAGACAGGATGTTATCGATCCTTTTATCACAGCCTATACAGAAGGTTTGACCCCGAATCCATGTGTCATTTGCAATCGTCGCATTAAATTCGGAGCCCTGTTGGACGCTTTGGCAGACTATGGGGCAGATGCCCTGGCGACTGGGCACTACGCTAGATGTCATTACGATGCCGAGAAAAAGCGTTGGCAACTTATGCGTGGGGTGGAGGCTGCCCGAGATCAATCCTATGTGCTCTACCATTTGCGCCAAGAACAACTCGCCAAACTCTGCTTTCCCTGCGGTGAACTTTACAAGGCTGATATTCGAGAAGAAGCCAGACGCCTAGGTCTGCCAATTGCTGAACGTCCAGATTCACAAGATATCTGCTTTATCCCGGATGGGAATTATCGAGCCTACCTACAAAAATACCGTCAGACAGAGGATCCAGTAGGAGACTTTGTCGACCGGCAGGGGCGCGTTTTGGGTCAACACAAGGGCATTTCCTCCTATACGGTTGGGCAGAGACGTGGGCTGGGCATTGCATCAGACGAACCCCTTTATGTGGAGCGCATTGATGCCGAGACAAGGCAGATCCACTTGGCTAAGGCTAGCGAATTGGATGCCAGAAAAATTCTGGCAGAAGGCGTTAATTGGTTAGCTTGTGAGGAACCAGCAGAACATGAGCCCATCCAATGTCGTATCCGTACGCGTTACCATCAGCGAGAACTGCCAGCGACTGTAGAGAGCCTGCCGGGACAGCGGGCTTTGATCCAAACCGATGATATTTTGCGGGTGGCGGCACCAGGGCAGGCTGTTGTTTTCTATGAGGGTGATGTGGTCTTAGGTGGAGGGCGCATTATTCAAGTACAGGCCAGATGAGAATAGAAGATAAGTTCAAAGCGAAGCGAAGCTTGATGGGTGATTGAGCTATGCCCACATAAAGAAACCCGACGTAAAATGTCGGGTTTCTTTATGTGAAGATGAACTGATCAATGCTCGCTCGCCAATGAGACGAGAGACTAGTTTGCACGCGAGAGCGTCTTAGGGCTGCGCCGTTGGAAATTGATTAAGGCAATGCTGAGAACAATAAGAGCGAGGGAGAGTAACTTTTGCCAGGTCAAGAAGTTTTCGTGGAGGAAAAGCCAAGAACCTAGTGCGCCGAAAATAGGAATGAGTGTCTTAAAGATACTGACTTTGGAAAGGCTATGAATCTTGAGCAGGCGAGTCCAAATGCTGAAGGCTACACAAGAAATCAAGGCTAGGAAAAGGAGGTTGAGTGTCGCCGCAACCGGGGCATCACTAGGCCAGATGAGGCGGCCGCCGCTCAAAAGACCGATGAGTGCGAGTGTGGCGCCACCAAAACTCAGCTGAACAGCTGTCAACATGCCGGGATAGACGCTTTGAGCTAGGCGCTTACTCAAAAAATTAGCCATGGCCGAAACGGTTGCAGTGGCTAACATCATACCTTCACCTAACCAGGTAAAGTCCCAAGTAAAGCCCTGGCCTTGTCCGATATTGAGGATAATGATACCTGCAAAACCGAGGATAATGGCCCAGATCTTTTTGGCGTTAAGGCGGTCACCTTGGCCAAAAAGATGGGCGATGATGACGGCGATAAAGGCGTTACTGCCATTGATAATGGAAGACTTGGTGCCACTTGAGTGGGCGACGCCTAGATAGAAGCAGGTATAGCAAAGTGTGGTGTTAAACCAGCCAAAGGCCATGACTTTGGGAAGCGTGCGAAGCGGCAGGGTCATCCAGCGCCGGCATAAAAGACTATTTAAGAAATAGGCGATGATGCCTGAAAGCATGAAGCGTACACCGGCAAAAAGCAAAATGGAAGGCGTGTCGCTTGAGGCGATTTGAAAGAGTTGATAGCCTCGTTTGACTGAAGGAAAAGCAGAACCCCAAAGCAAATTGGCAAAAACAGCTAGGCTGATCCAGATCCAGGGTGAATAGAGGAGATTATTTTTTTCATTCGAGCTATCTGTCTCAGGCTTGGCAAGGCTCGAAAGGGGTGGGGCAGACATGTCAGGGTTTGTGTTTTTTGGCATGGACAGTTCCTCACTCTAAATGGGGTAAGTAGGTATGTGAACCTCAAATCAAGGTGTTAGTATAGCGTATTTTCAGGCCAGGCTCGATAGAAAGATCTCGATTATTCCCGATGTTATTTCTTTTCTTAGAGGCAGCTGCTCTCGAGCTAACGAGGTGCAAAAGTTAGGAGATATAGGCTAAAACAAACAAGAAAAGTTATTTTACCAAGCACAACATTGGGTCAAAATCTTAGCTTCTGCGTTATTATCCAAAAGAGGTGAAATATATGGCACATCCAGTCATTTGTATCAGTCGAGAATTCGGTAGTGGAGGGCGCAGTGTGGCGAAGGCTTGCGCCCAGCAATTAGGCCTGCCCTGCTATGATGAAGAAATGCTCAATCGATTGTTGCAAGCTCGATCGGCCTACTCAGAGACATATGTGCAAGAGGCTGCAGAGTACGCTAGACATTCCAACTGGTTTGCCAATATTTTTGTCGAACGAGGGGTGGATGGC
The DNA here is from genome assembly GCA_023442635.1 of Bacillota bacterium. Classification (GTDB taxonomy): domain Bacteria; phylum Bacillota; class Clostridia; order Saccharofermentanales; family Fastidiosipilaceae; genus JAEZYR01. The sequence goes on from JAEZYR010000049.1 coordinate 10,906, forward strand.
CTTTCACAGCAAGACTGGTTATGGGTTATCCAGCAGCAGTTGATTCGGGAACTAGCGGCTCAAGGCCCGAGCATATTTGTAGGACATGGAGCTGATCAGATCCTTCGAGAAGACTATGATGTGTTATCGGTTTTTGTCTATGCTGATGTAGACAGCCGAGCCAAGCGCATCGTCGAGCGCTATGGCGAACGCGAAGACACACCCAGCAAGCGCCTCAAAGATAAAGACAGGCGCCGCGCCGCTTTTTATCAGTTTTATACGGGTAAGACTTGGGGCGACCCACAAACCTATGACATTTGCCTCAACAGTGCACATTTGTCCATGGAGGAGATGATCGACATCATAGCCCTCCTTTACAGCAGAAAAGCTTCGAAGTAAAAGGAAAACGCTACATTTATGGCCAATATGAATCTAGATGAGATGTTTAAGGCCTGCTTGCAAGGGGTGCAAGAAGATCTTAAACAATTGAAACATGTCAATATTTTGCTCATCGGCAAATCAGGTGTCGGCAAGTCCACGCTAGTCAATGCCCTTTTTCGAGAACCCCTGGCAGCTACAGGTATTGGGCGGCCCGTGACAAAGCGGCTACAACTGCTAGAGCGAGAGGATTTACCCATTCGCGTTTACGACACCCGAGGGCTTGAATTGAGTCGAGACAGTCAAGAAGAGCTCGAAAAGGAAATACAGAAGTTGATTCAGGATCAACTGGCGACGGGCGATCCAGATCGCTACATACAGGTTATCTGGTACCTTGTGAACAGTATGAGTAATCGCATCGAGCCTACCGAACTCAGCCTTATTCGGCGCATGGCTGAGCAAGAAGCCTTTCGACAGGTTCCTATTTGCCTTTTGCTGACACAGGCTATTAGCGAAGGGCAGACCCAGGCTATGTTTGAAGCTGTGCAGCAAGAGCACCTGCCAGTTGTCGGTATTTTCCCCTTGCTCGCCAAAGACTACCCCATCAATGCGGCACAAATTATTCCGCGACATGGCTTGGCTGAACTGGTGGAGGCGACTTGTCGTTTGTTACCTGAAACGGCTGCCCAATCGATGGTGAATGCCCAAAATGTCAATCTGAAGCTCAAACGCCGCCAGGCTCGGAGGGTGATTCAAGCCAGCGTCGGTACGGTTTTTGGCATTGGAGCAGCCCCTATTCCTGGAGCTGATGCGCCTTTGATGATAGCAGCCCAAACCGCTATGCTAGCTAAGATCAGTTCCAGCTATGGTATGCCCGTTAATCGAGCCGTCATGATGACGCTGCTTTCGGCGGTCTTTGGTACAGGAGCCGCCACATTGATTGGACGCCAAGTAGCAGGCAGCTTGCTCAAAAGTTTGCCCATCGGTGGGGCGGTCATTGGTGGGGCAGTTTCGGGCGTGACGGGCGCAGCCTTAACCTATGCCTTAGGTGAGACTTATATTCAGGTGCTAGAGCGAATCCTGCGTGGCGAGTGGCGAGCAGAGCAGATCGATTCCAAACGTGGACGACAGCTTATTCAAGAGATTTTTTTGAAGCAGCTCGATCGCTACAAGCATTTCAAGGGCCTCAAACAAAGCGAAGAGCCTAATCCAGAAGCTGAATGGAAGGAAGATGGACTTGCAGACCCTGGCTCAACAGCCCTCGTTCTGAAACCTGGCTTTTTGCCCAAAGCCCCCAAGCGCCATTGGTGGGAACGCTTTCACAAAAAGAAAAACTAAATGCGAAAGCGCTTTTAGCTGATAACTTGTCATGCTGATCTTTTGATACAAGGGAGCGGCTTATTTGATGCAGTCCAATTGTGAGAAAGCTTCGTCCCATCAAGCAAATCTAGGCCTTTTCTTGCGATACAGCAGCCATAATATTTTGGGCATGCTGGGTATATCTTGCTATATCTTGGCAGATACGATTTTCATTGCCCAGGGCGTGGGATATGCAGGCCTAGCGGCACTCAATCTTGTGCTGCCCATTTTTAGCTTCATGATGGCCCTGGAACAGGGCATGGGACTTGGCCTGGCGACACGCTATCGCATCTTGTACTGTAAAGGTGCGATCAAGATGGCCTACAGGACGCGTAAAAGGGCTTTAATCCTAGGCCTGGGTGTGAGTCTGGTCTTTTTCTTAGCTGGCCTTTTGGGGGCTAAAGAGGTGGCCGCTGCTTTAGGCTCTACTCCAGCAATCGATATCTATGTCATTCCCTATCTCAGGCTCATCCTGCTTTTTGCGCCATTCTTCTTTTTGAATACCATACTGACCTATTTTGTCAGAAATGATGGGGCACCTAAGATAGCCATGTGGTCTATGCTGGTGGGGAGCCTGGCGAATGTGGGATTGGATTATTTGTTTGTTATTCGTTGGGGTTGGGGTATGTCTGGTGCCGCTTGGGCGACGATTTGCTCGCCTATCATCGGCTTAAGCATCAGTGCAGCCTACTATTATCAGCGCCACCAGAAAGGTACTTTTGAGGATGGCGACCAAAGTCAGCGGATGGCTCTGATGCTGAAAGAAGAGGCTAGCGAGCTTCAAGAGCAAGAAAGTATACCTAGCGATCCAACAGCAAGGCTTAGGAGAGACTTAGGCCTTTTGACAGCAAGCTGGAAAGAGGATTTTTCTGCCCTGGCCTTAGGCCTGCCTGCTGCTTTGGGAGAATTATCAAGTGCTGCTACCGTCTTTGGTTTCAACTGGCTCTTACTCAAACTTGTGGGCTACGAGGGCGTATCAACCTATGCGATTGTGGCGAATTTGGCTCTGATGTCAGTCGCTACTTTCGAGGGGGTGAGCCAAGGCGTACAACCGCTCCTGAGTGAGGCCTATGCAAAAAGACAAAAAAGGCAAGTTTCGAACTATTTTCGCTATGCCCTGATCCTTATGCTCAGCCTGGCTTGCCTATTGACGTTTACCTTTTGCTTTCACAGTGCATTCTGGATCAAACTTTTTGACTCAACAGGAGAGCTGTTGGCCTCACCCTTGAGTCATGAAGCTTTGCGCCTTTATTTTTTGGCCTTGCCAGCGATAGGTTTTAATCTGCTATTGACGATTCGCTATAGCGCCTGCAATCAAGCTGGCCCCTCCAATTGGATTGCGCTGAGCCGAAGCGCCCTGTTGCTTTTGCCACTGGCTTGGCTTTTGGCTCAACTATGGGGACCTAGAGCTTTATGGATAGTCGTACCCATTCTAGAGGCTTTGGTGTCTGTGATAGGGTTGGGGCGCATGCTACAAAGAGAGCGAAAAACAGCGGACTTGCCTGAAATCTGAGCGATACACCCGTGCTGCTGTCACAGGGAGGCGGCAGAGAGAAAGCCTCTTGCAGCTAGGCTAGGCGGTGAATATGCCGCAAACGCCAAAAGGCTACTGCGATCACGATAGCGAAGAGCAACAAATAGTAGGGGAAAGAACGCAAGCCAAAGAGGTGAATCCATAGACCAAAAAAGCTGGGCATAAGACAACCGACATAGGCCATGGCCATTTGCAGGCCAATGACGGCTTGAGATTTTTCGACACCGAAGTGTCGAGGTGTCGCATGAATCATGCAGGGATAAATCGGTGCTCCGCCCAAACCCAGTAGCAATAGCCCCACAAGGGAGAGCGCAACCCAGGGTGTAAAGAGCAAGGCTAAGCCACATAGGGCTAAGCTGAGACCTAACTTGATCATACGGTGATCACCCAAACGATCGGCAACAAAGCCAGAAGCAAATCGCCCGAGTGTAATACCTGCATAGAAGGCCGCAGCAAAGCGAGCGCCTGTTGCAACGTCAAGATTTCTGACTTCTACAAGATAGCTGCTAACCCAGAGTCCGCAGCTGGTTTCGAGGGCGCAATAGCCTAGGAAGATGAAGCTGGCAGCCAAGACACCCTTTGTTTTGAGTAGCGTGAACAGGGAGATGGGTGCCTGGGATTGACTTTGCTCATGAGCCAATCGACCTTCCGCCCGCAAAAAACGCTGCCACAGGGGGAAGCTGATTAAAAAAATAAGGGCGATTAGAAATTGTATGCCTGCAACACTGCCGTAGCCCCAACGCCAATGCCGCCAAGTGATGGCTAAGCCCATGATCTGGGGAGACAGCGCGGCTCCCACGCCCCAACAGGCGTGAAGCCAGTTCATATGTCTGGAGCTGAAGTGCAAAGCGACGAAATTATTCAGAGCAGCATCGACCGCACCTGCACCCAGACCATAAGGCAAGGCTAAAAGCAGGGTCAATGGAAAGTTGGTCGTAAAGGCAAAAGCTGTAAGCGAAAGCGCGGTTAGCAAGATACTTAGCCAAGTTACCCAGAATGCCCCTAGGCGCTTCACCAGACGTTCTGAGCACAAGCTGGAAATAATGGTGCCTGCTGAAATAACAGCGCTGATCAGACCAGCAGTTCCTAAGGAAGCCACAATATCACTGTGCATAACAGGCCAGGCCGAACCTAAAAGTGAGTCGGGCAAGCCAAGACTGATGAAAGCAAGATAGATGATGGCGAGTAAGCAAGTAAGCATAGGTCAAATGACAGTCCTAGATGAAAGATGTATGGGATGTTTCGGCTCGATTTTAGTCTTTTTTAGGGCTCTCTTTGTCTGATGGCGTATTTACTTCTTTAAGATCTGGTTTTTTGCGTTTGTTGAGGACTTGGCGGAGGCTTTGAGCCGCTGTCAAAATAAAAGGTGAAGGTTCCTCCTCGTCACGCATATGCCGAAAGGGACTGGGTGCGGGGGTCTTTTGATCTTCGCGACGATGTAAATCCTCTCGCAAAAGACGATAGAGACAGGCTGTTATAGGCACGCCAAGCAGCATGCCAGGTAAGCCGAAAGCACCGCCACCGACGGTCACAGCAGCCAAGACCCAGAGCCCAGGCAGACCGAGAGAAGAGCCGACAACTTTGGGATAGATCAGGTTGTTTTCCAACTGCTGCAAGATCAGAAGGTAGACTAAGAAGAGCAGAGCCTTGATGGGTGAAACGGTCAGAAGCAGGAAAAAACCGATGGCACCACCAAGAAAAGCGCCAACAATAGGGATGAGGGCTGTAAAGCCTACGACGACGCCAATCATGCTGGCATAAGGAAAACGAAAGATCCAAAGACCCAAGGCGCAAAGGACACCGATGATGACGGCTTCTAGACATTGACCAACAATATAGCGGTGTAGACAGTCATTAAATGTTGAAAATAGGTGGCGGATTTTGGGTTGCCAGGCAGGGTTTAGATAGCTCTGGACTAAACGCTGAAGCTGCTGGAGGAGGCGGTCTTTGGCAAGTAACAGATAAATGGCAAAAATAATACCTAAGACAACATTGACGGTTGAATTGAGGAAAGAGGCAAAAAAACCAGCAGCTGCGGTAAATGTTCCGCCCACGCCCCTGCTTAGAAAGCCACTGATTTGCTGTAGGGTCTGCTGCCAATTCAGATGTTGAAGCTGCTCGATAAAGGGGAGCTGTAGCCAAGGTGTTGATTCGGCAAAGCGAGAGAGTTCCTGGACAGCCTGGGGAAGCAAATTGACTAAGGTCTGCACACTACGAATGAGCTCAGGAATAATCAAACTGAGTAGCAACGCCAAGATGAGAAGGACACTGACAATAGCGGCAAGCAGGGAAACAGGTCTGCGAGAACGCAAGATGGCTCGCCGCGATGAGTGGGGAAAGTAGTGCTGCTCATAAAAGTGCATCAAAATGTTGATGCCATAGGCGATGGCTAGCCCCAGCCAAAGAGGCCACATCGCAGCCATAAACGTAGCGAAAAAACGGGTGAAACGATCCCAGTAATGGATCATCAGAAAAAGAACAAAAATGGCTGTGCCAATTTGGAGGCAGAGGCGCCAGACTTGTTTGGCAGTCATAGAAAGGGCTTTCTCCTTTGCTTGTTGGCTTATATCCATAGGGTAAGGGTAATAATAAGCGAGAAGGAGCTAAGGAAAAAGAGGGTGTTGCTGGTGACTGCTTTGACCAGGCGTGCTTTCGATGTAGACGGTTTTTGTAGCAATCGTATTTCTAAAAGCCAGATCATGTTCGACAAAGATCATGGTAGGAGAAAATTCTCTAATCAGATTTTCAATTTGCATTCGAGAATAGATGTCAATATAGTTAAGCGGTTCATCCCACACATACAGGTGCGCTTGCTCGCAAAGGCTTTTTGCGATCAACACTTTTTTCTTCTGTCCTGCTGAGAAATCTTCCATTTTCTTTTCAAACTGTATGCGCGAAAAATCCATTTTCCGCAAGATGGCTTTGAACAAACTTTCATCGATACGATTAACTTGTGCGAACTCTGACAAAGAGCCCTGCAGCATGGAAGTATCTTGGGGGACGTAGGACAATATCATCCTGGGCCCTAGGGTAAGCATCCCGCGATGTTCTATTGCTTGTTTGAGCAGTAACTTCAGAAGACTTGTTTTCCCAGAGCCGTTTTTCCCGTCGATGGCCACACGTTCTCCCTGTTTTATGACAAAAGAGATGGGCTGGCAGATGCTTTTGCCGTCAAAAATGGGTGCAACACCAGAGAAAGTTACTAAGGTATCTGAAGAATAGGGAAGGGGCGTGATTTTCAAATCCTCTACAGTTTCTAAGTTTTTGAGAAGGCTGGATTTTTCTTCGATCGCCCGTTGTTGCCGCAATTCGATAGCCTTTGAGCGTTTCATCATTTTGGCGGATTTGTGGCCGATATAGCCTCGGTCAACTGGATCGTTCCCAATTTTTGACGCCTCAACTCGGTCTGCCCAAATAGCAGTTCTTTTAGCAGCCTTTTCTAAATGCTCAATGCTTTTTCTTAGCTTGGTATTTTGAGCGAGTTCAAATTCTTGCTGCCGTTGAAAATTGGTGAACCAAGTGGAAAAATTCCCGCTCTGCACTTCGATGTTTGATCGGTTGATTGACAGGATATGGTCAACACAGCCATCCAAAAAACAACGGTCGTGAGAAACCAGGATAAAACCCTTTTTCCGCTCCAGATAGGCTGAAACGCTTTCTCTGCCTTTCATGTCCAAATGGTTGGTCGGTTCATCAATCAGTAAAAAGTGTCCGTCATTCAGGAATAGAGCGGCTAGTAGCGCTTTAGTCTGCTCACCATAGGAAAGTGTAAAAAACGGCCTCCAAAGTACATCATCACGGACTTTCAGCAGGGACAGTTCTTTCAATAGCTCCCACTCTTTAGCCAGGGGGCAGACCTCCGAGAGAACGTCTAGAGTCAATCTGTTTTTGTCGTTCACAGGATAGGGAAAGTAATCGAATTGCACAGAGGCTTGTATTTTTCCGCGGTACTCGTACTTGCCTAGCAGAAGATTTAGAAAAGTAGTTTTTCCTCTACCGTTTCTTGCGACAAAACCCAGTTTCCAATCTGTATCGATTTGAAAATTGACATTTTCAAAAATGTTATCGTAGCTGGATGGGTAGGCGAAGGTAAGGTTCTCGACTCGGATTATTGACATATCGCATTTCTCCTTTGTTCAGAGGGAAGAACATAAAACAAGAGCTGCAAGAAAGTTCATTCTTGCAGCTCGTCACAGCACAATAGCAACGTCTTTATAGAAGGTCATTGCCTACGATATATCGAGCGAACAGATTCTTAACTTTCTTGCGATGGACACAGTTCTGCTGCAAAGGCGCAGCACCACTGCATATCCCTAATTTATTTGCAAGAAAAGTTAATCATCTTTCCACC
>JAEZYR010000059.1 GCA_023442635.1 Bacillota bacterium
CCCCAGTAAGGCTCGGAGCCCTCCCGTACCAAAACTAAGTTGTTGGTAAAAACGATCTTCAATTTCTTTGGGATCGTCTTTGATATTTTTGAGTTCATTGTGCGTATCTTGATCGAAAAAAGGATCCTCGCTCCACACCTGATAACGTGCTAAATAGTCCTGCATGCCTGGCCTCCTTATACGGAATACTCTTATTTTACTTTGCTTTTTGCTCTAGGTTATCTACTTTATGGATTAGCTATCTCCAATCCCTACTATTTACAAGACAGGCTCGCTTCTATTCACGCTCGAATTTCGATGAGCCAATCGCGCAAACGTGCTGCCTCTTCAAAGTCAAGCTCTTTGGCCGCTTGTCGCATTTCCTTCTCGACTTGCTTAGCTAATCGCTCCCTCTCCTGTGGACTCATTTCCTTGAGCGCTTTCTGGCGTCTCTTCGGTTCTTCAAAAGAAAGCGCCGCCTCATCTGCCGCTTTTTTGCTCTTCTTTTGGGCAAAAGTATCAGCCACTGTACGAATCTCTTTTTGAATCGTTTTGGGCACAATATGGTGTTCAGCGTTATAGGCCGCCTGTAAAGTTCGACGGCGATTGGTCTCGCTTATAGCCTCCATCATCTGGGGCGAAACTTCATTGGCATACAAAATCACACGTCCATTAGCATTACGGGCAGCACGTCCTATGATTTGGATGAGTGATGTTGTTGAGCGCAAAAAACCCCTCATATCACTGTCCAAAATACAGATAAGTGAAACTTCGGGTAGGTCAATACCCTCTCTCAGCAAGTTAATCCCGCACAAAATGTCATAGGTTCCGGCCCTCAAATCAGCCAGAATTTTCAAACGCTCATGATTTTCAAGTTCTGAATGCAAATACTGAACTTTGAGACCTGCTTCTGCCAAAAAAGAGGTCATATCCTCTGCCATACGTTTGGTCAGCGTTAAGACCAAAACCCTTTCTCCACGCGCGATGACTTCACGCGCACGACCGATCAAGTGTTCAATCTGTCCTTCTACAGGATGGATTTCAAGTTCTGGATCTAACAAACCAGTCGGACGGATGATTTGTTCGACCACCTGTTCAGCTCTTTGACTTTCATAAGGACCTGGTGTTGCGCTGACATAAATGGTTTGACCCATATGCGCCTCGAATTCTGGGAAGCTCAGGGGGCGATTGTCATAGGCCGACGGCAAGCGAAAACCAAAACGAACCAAGCTGTCCTTACGAGCCTTGTCCCCATTGAGCATAGAGCCTATTTGAGGGATGGTTGCGTGCGATTCATCGATAAAAAGCAAGTAGTCTTCAGGGAAGAAGTCCAGCAAAGTGTAAGGCGCCGTGCCAGGTGCTCTCCCGTCAAAAAAGCGTGAATAGTTTTCGATACCTTTAACAAAGCCAGTTTCTCGTATCATCTCAAGGTCATAGCGCGTTCTTTGTTCGAGTCGATAGGCCTCCACCAGCTGCCCAGCCTCTCGAAATTTGGTTATTTCTTGATCCAACTCCGCTTCGATCGCAGCGAGTGCAGCTTGCGTTTTAGACTGGTTAATCTGGTAGTGCGTAGCTGGATAGATCATGGCGTAATTCCGCTCAGCTAGGGGTTTTTGGGTTATAAAATCCAATTCAACAATACGCTCGATTTCATCACCAAAGAACTCTACGCGTACGATGGCTGAATCGTAAGAAGCGGGATAAATATCCAGCACATCACCACGAACCCTAAAGCAACCACGTTTGATCTCAAAATCATTACGCGTGTATTGAATCTCAACCAAACGCTGAATCACAGCTTCACGGTCTTGCAAGTTCCCGACCCGCAAGTGCAGCATCATGTCTCGGTAATCAGCTGGGTTACCAATACCATATATGCAAGATACAGACGCCACAACAATAACGTCGCGTCGCTCTAGCAAACTTGCGGTCGCAGCATGACGCATACGATCAATTTCGTCATTGATAGCTAAATCTTTTTCGATATAGGTGTCGGTCTGCGGAATATACGCTTCGGGCTGATAGTAGTCGTAATAAGAAACGAAGTATTCAACACGATTTTTCGGGAAAAAGCTCTGGAATTCAGCCGCAAGCTGACCAGCCAGGGTCTTGTTGTGTGCGATCACAAGAGCTGGTCTCTGTAGAGTTTGAATAATATTGGCCATGGTGAAAGTTTTGCCAGAACCCGTAACACCTAGCAAAATCTGATCTTTTGCCCCTTTTTCGACACCTTCTACCAAACGTCGAATGGCCTCAGGCTGGTCTCCTGTTGGCTGATAGGAGGCTTCTAACATGAATTTTTCCACACCCATCTCCCCTACAATTCATTATTGAGCGTAAGCAGACTTTCTACTTTCGTTATCTCGCTTTACGCTTAATCCTACAAAGGTCTAGCCTATTCTACAAAGGATCAGAAAAGGAAATGATTAGAAACACCTATTTAGGTTCTAGTGTGATGCCATCAAACAAAGCCACGCAGCTTTGAACTTGCGTGGCTTTATTTCAGTAATTGAACGTCGTTTCAAACTCAGGGCTTGAGCTGCTGGAGCAACTGACTGGTTCTTGCCAAGAAAGCTAACAGATCCGCTCCCTCTAAGCTACCGTGACTCAGGCGCGCCAAGTCATAAAGTTCTGCCGCCAAACGTCTTGCCTCATCGCCTTGAGCCAATCCCTCAAGAGTCAGAACCTGGGTCAGGAGTGGGTGATCTGTATTGGCCAGCAGGGTCTGCTCCACAGGGAAGAGCTTGTCCAAGTCCATACCTCCCACAGATTGACCTTGCATTTTAGCGAACTGCTGACGCATCTGCTGCATCCGTCGTGAAGCTTCAGTCTCCAGCAAAACCAGTGCTGCTTCTTCTTCGCCTAAAGCACGCACCTCAAGTTTCAGATCAGGCTGTCCACTCACTTCTCTAAAGAGTTTTTCGAGTTCGGGTTGGCGCTCAATAAGCCCCTCTTCACCAGCCAGGTCTGCATCGACACGCGCGAAGCTCACTTTTTTCTTGTTGTCATCTGAGAGCTGATTTTGGTGCTCAAGAAAACTGATCAAGGGCTGGTCAAGTTCATGATCCAAAACCAGGACCTTCTCGCCTTTGGCTTCGTAACGCTTAGTGTAGGCGAGCTGTTTCTCAGGCGCATCCGTATAGTGAAGCTTTTCTTCTGGCAGCTCATCAAAAGATAAATAACTTTGATCAGTCGTTTGAAAAAGGAGTGCTTCTTTGACACGCTTAAAGAACTTTTCGTCTTTTAGGCAGCCATACTTAACAAAAACAGATATATCTGACCAACATTTTTCATATTGCGCGCGATCTTCTTTGTACAGCTGGGTCAGGCGCTCTGCAACTCTCCGGACAATGTACTCTGCCAATTTCCGCACATGGGCATCATTTTGCAAAAAGGATCTCGAAACATTGAGTGGTAACTCAGGGATATCCAGGCATCCTTTGAGCAAGAAAAGGTAATCGGGTATGACTTCCTTGATGTTGTCAGCCACGAATACGCGGTTCGCATAGATCTTGATACGCCCCTCAAGACTTTCGTATTGGTGATCCATTTGTGGAAAGTAAAGAACACCTTGAACACGGAACGGGTAGTCCATGTTGAGATGAATCCAGAACAGCGGTTCTCGATAGTCTTGGAAAGTATCGCGATAAAACTGCCGATAAGCTTCCTCACTCACCTCACGAGGATTGGCCTTCCACAAAGGTTCTGTATCGTTAATCGGCTGGGGTACGAGTGGCTGGGGAGCCGTCGGCATGGCCTCCTCAAATGTTTCGCCCTTCTTTTCTGCCTCTTGCTTGCGTTGCTTCCAAGCTTCCAATCGTTGTTCAAAAGCCTTCTGCCGTTCCTCTAATCCCCGTTTTTCGGCCTGCTGATCCTCGAAGAAAATCGGATAGGGCATGAAGTGGCTGTAGGTGTGAAGTATTTCTCGAATCCGAGCACCAGTGAGGTCATTCAAGGCCGAATCCGTTAGGTGCAGAATAATGTCCGTTCCAAAATGCTCTCGATTGCCCTGGCGCAAAGTAAAATCCATGCCTTCCTGGCTTTCCCAATGCGCTGGCATAGACTCAGCCCTTGCTGATCGCGACTCAATTTCGACTTTTTCAGCCACCATAAAGACCGAGTAAAAGCCCAAGCCAAAGTGCCCAATGATCTCATCTCCACTGGTCTGATCCTGATACTGCTGAATAAAATCTACAGCGCCTGAAAAAGCGATTTCATTTATATAGCGATCGATTTCTTCAGCCGTCATACCGATGCCATTGTCACTCACCCGGAGCGTTTTAGCTTCTTGATCTAAAACAACATCGATTCGCCCTCCTGGCGCAGCTTCATTGCTCCAGGCCTCTCTCTCCTCTGGCGTTAATCCTGGCAACCGTTCGAAGTCCAATTCTCCCAGTTGCAACAAGCTATTGCGTTTGCTGATAGCATCTGTCGCATTTGAGATGAGTTCTCTCAAGAAAATATCCTGATCTGAATAAAGCCACTGGCGAATAATGGGGAAGATATTCTCAGTGCTGACATGAATCTTGCCATTCTTATCTTGCATCCTTCGAAACACCTTTCAAAAAAACTGGCCATGATCATACCACGGCCTAGAGAAGCTTTCAGACCAACCCAAAGACACTTTTGAGCTTCTAGTGACTTGCGGTACTGCTCAGTGTATTAACTCTTCTTATACTCGCTCAGTCTACGCAGCCGCTTCGGTGTAACCCACGCATCCATAGGCATATCCCAGCCTTCTCTCGGCAGGTAGTCGACAAGCTGGCAGTCATAAAGAGAGGCCCAAGCCTCAAAAGAGCAGCCCTTACGCCGCCGAAGTTGCAGCGTGCGGTCATAATAACCAGCTCCATGGCCCAAGCGTGTGCCATCTACACTACAACCCACCACTGGAACAAGCAAAAGATCTGGGCAGAAGTCCTCTGCAGCCTTGGCATCTCTCAAGGGTCCCTCCAGCAAACCATAATTGGAATAGGCCCAACCCAAGCGCTGTAGCGTGCTCAGACGAAAATCTTCTGGTAGACGTACCCAGGATAAGGCTGCCGTCCTATCTACAACGCGCGGGATATAAATATGAATGAGTGGATAGCCCTTGTCTTTGTATACACCTGCTATAACTTCTTGATTCCAATAGATAATTCGCTCGAAGAGCAAAGCCAAATCAGGTTCGTGAATCAAGGGAAAATAGGCGCCCACGCAAAATGCAGTTTCGCGAGCAGTCAGTTCCTGTTTAATACAGCGCCAAAGTCGATAACACTGTTTCCAACTCTCAGCTGCCTGTTCCTCCTTGCTCATCAAAGCTGCCTGTTCAGAAAAATAACGTCTTAAGGCAGCCTTATCTCCCTGTGCCTGTGCCCAATGCAAGTCTCTTGCGTCAGCCATTACTGAACCTTCCTATTTCTAAAGAATGTGTGTAAGGCTTCGCTCGACTGTCTAAGTTCACGATTCACGAGCCAAAGCCTCAATTATTTATTTATCAAAATATAGAATATATTTCATCTTTCCAATATCTAAGACAAGTCAAAAATAAAAAAACTTGTTCAATACGCAGTGAGTTCTTCTATTTTCTACCTAAAAAGAAAGGTTCTGCACGAGTTCCAAGTCTGCTGTAGCGAGCCATCCACTCAATTCAAACGGCTGATTTTTCAGCTTGTACAGTCCAGTTTTGTTTTCCTGTTTTGCCGATTATGCCTAGCCGGTCAAGACCATACTTCGAAGCTTTGCTTCTTCTTGTGAATTTTTATATCTGTTTAACATTTCAAAGCGTGTAAATTGACAATAATGCCAAGAACTTATAGAATCATCTAGCCTAACTCAGATGCCATTTTCGCGTACTCTGAGAGCAGCTTCACTTCGTTGGAGGTAATGATATGCGTTCTGCTCACAGTCAAACCGTGCCAGCATCGAACAGTCTTGAAACGTCGGCTAAACCTCGGCGCAAGCGCTGGTGGACGAAGGATGATACGGAGCTTAGTCTCATCACCCTACCCACGGTAATTTGGTTTTTGCTTTTTAGCTATTTGCCAATGTTCGGCATTATCATCGCCTTCAAGAATTATCGCATTACGCCTGGCACAGGTTTTTTGACGAGCTTGATCAAAAGCCCTTGGGCTGGCCTCGAAAACTTTAAGTTTATTATCAAGAGCGGCAGCATCTGGGTTCTCTTGCGCAACACATTTGCCTACAACATCGCTTTTATCATCCTGGGTATTGTTGTTCCTGTGGCCTGCGCAATCCTACTTAATGAATTGCACAGCCGTAAATGGAGTCGTGTCTACCAGACCATGACCTTCTTCCCCCACTTTCTTTCATGGGTTGTGGTAGCCTTCTTCGTCTATGCGCTGTTGGCTCCTGGCAGCGGTATCTTTAGCCGCTTTTTGGCCAACCATGGTAACAAGGTCAACTTCTATCAATCTCCTCAATACTGGCCTTGGATTCTCATCTTCACCAATCTCTGGAAGGGCTTGGGTAACGGCATGGTGGTTTATCTAGCCTCCATATCTGGTATTGACACCTCCATGTACGAGGCCGCTCTGATTGATGGGGCAAGTAAGGTTCAGCAAGCTCGCTATATAACCCTCCCTAGCTTAAAGCCCGTCATCATTATCATGTTCATCTTGAGCGTCGGGCGCATCTTCTACACCGATTTTGGTCTCTTCTACTACGTCACTCAGATGATTCCTGCCTCACTCTTTAGTGTGGCTTCGACGCTAGATACCTATGTTTATAGCGCACTTATGAACTCCAGCATTCCTGTAGGTCAAACAGCTGCTGTCACCTTCTTCCAATCCGTGTCCTGCTGTATCACTATTCTCCTGGCGAACTTCATCGTCAAGAAGCTTGACCCCGATAGTGCATTTATCTAAAGGAGGTTTCGCATGTCCACACTAATCGCCAAAAAATCGCGTTTTGAAATCAATAAGATTAAACCGACAACGAATGTCCTCTTCAACCTGCTTTTTGCTACGATTGCGCTTCTGTCAGTCATTCCCCTGCTCTTTGTCATTTCGGTCTCCCTGACCGATGAACAGGTTCTACGCAAGGCGGGTTACAGCCTCTTCCCAGCCAAATTCTCTATCGAGTCCTACCGCTTCTTGATGCGCGAATTTGGCATGATTTCTCGAGCCTTTGGCGTCTCGGTTATCGTAACGGCTCTTGGCACTTTCCTCGGTGTTTCGCTCGTGCTCACAACAGGCTACGTGCTCAGTCGCCGTTCTTACCGCCTTCGCTCCGCCCTCTCATGGTTCATTTTTATCCCCATGATTTTTAATGGCGGCATGGTTTCCTCGTACGTTGTAATCTCTAATATCCTTCAGCTTCGTGATACGATTTGGGTCTTGATCTTGCCTTTGTGTGTTTCAAGCTTCAATATCATCATTGCTCGAACTTTCTTCCAATCGACCATCCCTGCTGGTATCGTTGAGAGCGCACAGATCGATGGCGCTTCTCAGCTTAAAATCTTCTTGAGCGTGGTTTTGCCTATCAGTAAACCCCTGATTGCAACGATCGCCCTTTTCTTAGCCTTTGGTTATTGGAATGATTGGTTCCAAGCTTCGCTTTACATCAACAAAGACAGCCTTGTTGGCTTGCAGGCTCTTTTGATGCGCATTCAGAAAAACATTGAGTATATGGCTCGAAATCCAGAACTCGGTGTAAACGTCGCACAATATGTTCGCAATATGCCGAAAGAAGGCGCACGTATGGCCATCGTTGTGCTAGCGGTTGTACCTATCGCCTGCACTTATCCCTTCTTCCAGAAATACTTTATTTCTGGTTTGACCATTGGCGCAGTCAAAGGCTAAGGCAAGCTAGCTCCTTCCCTTCTAGATCGTATGAGTCTGGTAGAGAAGAGAAGAACTAAAATGAGAATAGCCAGCACAAAGTAGGTTGCTCCTGTATAGATGCAGAGCACATAAATCATCGGCCGAACGCGCATCTTTCTCGAGATGACGTTCAAAATAGGAACAGCAGTTCCAAAACGGAGGCAAATTATGAACAAGAGACGTTTTGCCGCCGCAGCCTTGTCCGCTTCGATGCTGCTTGCTGTCATGGCAGGTTGCTCGCAGCAGTCCAAAGGTAGCGACACAACAAAGAGCAGCCCTAGCGCTCCTTCCAGTGCTCCCTCAGCAGCAAGCGATACGAGTAGCACTCCGAGCAATTCGGCTACCCCAGGCAGCGACAATGCCCAGACCAGCGGCAGTGCGCCAGGTACGCCTAGCAAAGAGTGGAGCGGCGAAACCACCAATCTAACGTGGTTCACCGTTGGTGGTGGTCTTGGAGACAACTACGATGCTTGGAAGCAGCATGCTGATGAGTATCTCTCCAAGTACTATGGTGTGACGATCGATTACAACATCGTACCTTGGGCTGACTGGGATCAGCGTCGCACGACGATGATCACCTCAAACGAGCCTTTCGATATCCTCTTCACCAACATCTCTTCCTATGCTTCGGATGTTCGCCTGAACGCCTTTGCTGATATCACCGATGAACTCGGCAAAGCCGCTCCTGATCTGAAAGCCTATATTCCTGAGATGTACTGGAAGGGCGTCAGCATCAATGATCGCATTTATGGTATCCCCACCTACAAGGATTCCTCCTTGTCCAACTACTTCATCTATGACAATGCTCTGATGGAGAAATATAAGCTGGACTACAAGGACATCCACACGATGGCGGATCTCGAACCTGTCCTGAAGGCCATCAAAGAGGGCGAGAACGAAGTTCCCTTCCCTCAGGCTTCTGGCGGCAACTATGCCATCATGGATTTCTATGATGGTCTTGGCCTAGGCCTGCGTATTCTCGGCGTAGACTACAAAGACAAAGAAGCCAAGGTTCAGAACCTGCTTCAGAATGAGAATGTCGTCAACGATCTCAAGTTGATGCACAAGTGGATGAAAGCTGGCTACATCAACGAAGATGCTGCTACCCTCAAAGAAGGTCCAAGCTACCGTCCTGTCTCTATCGCTCAGGGTTGGCCTTTGGCCGCTAAGACCGCTTGGGGTCCTGGCATGGGCATCGACGCTGTCGTTTCACAGTATGGTGAAACCATCCTGACCAACGGCACCATCCAAGGCTCAATGAACAGCATCAGCTCCAGCTCCAAGAATGTTGAGGCTGCCTTGCGTTTCTTGCAGGCTGTCAACCTGGATCGCCGCGTTCGCGACATGTTCTACTTTGGTCTCGAGGGCAAGAACTTTGAGTACCAGGGCGACCGTGTCAAGAAGCTTGATGAGGGCTGGAAAGCTGCTGGCTATACCCAGGCTACCTTCTTCAACGTTTCCTTGCAGGTGGATGACAAGTTCGATCAATGGGCAGAAGTTAAGTCTCTGAACGAGGCTGCTCACCCATCGGTTCTTCTCGGCTTCACCGCTAACCCAGAGAGCTTCGTCAACGACCTCGCCAACGTAACAGCTACTTGGAAGAAGTATGAGTCTGAAATCTTGACGGGTACCCGCGATCCTGAAGAGGCCATCCCTGGCATCATCGAAGAGCTGAACGCTGCTGGCCTCCAGAAGATTATCGACGAGTGCCAGAAGCAGGTAAACGAGTTCCTCGCTGCCAAGAAGTAAGTCTTAGGTCTATCCAAATAAAAGGATTTGCTAGACTTAATCCCCTTAGCAAATCCACAAAATAAGGAGGGAGATGCGAAAGCTTCTCCCTCCTTTCTTTGATCCGTTTTATAATGTTCTTCATGAAAAAACATCATCTTAATTCCGAACGTCAACCCCTTCGTCCGACCGCTTCCTCAGCTGGTATTCGCCCGACACATTCAGCGAATACTCCTCAAGCTAGCGTCCCTCGTGGCCAAAACGCAGCTCCATCTTCTGCTCCAGCTGGGTATCCATCGCGGACGTCTCCTCATGCGAGACACGCAGCTCCGCCTCTTCCTCCTCGGCAAAATCTTCGACCTTTGCCTCCCCTATCGACTGAGCCGACTCCCAAAAAACGCAAAAAAAAGACGCTTGTTAGCAACCTTTTGCTGCTAGCTGCTTTGATTTGTTTTGCCATTGCTGCCTATTTAATTATTAAGTCTATTTGGGTTCGCCATGGCCAAATGAAAGTCCGCAATCAGCTTCTCTCCGCTATGCAAAACAAAGACTTTCAGCCTTTGCTAGTTGACCCTAAAGCCTGGGCTAATGATGGCGAAATCATTGATGTTTTTATTCCAGACGGTCACGGAGGTTATCGTCAGAGTGAGCAGCCAGCAGATCATGGGCAACACCTAGATGTCAATGCCGATGGTCTAGTCGAGTTGCAACCTATTGGCCGCCTTATTATCGACAAAATTGGGGTCGACATTCCTGTCATTGAAGGACTGAGTTACGTCAATCTTCGTTATGGTGCTTCACGCTACGAAGAAACAGATCCCATTGGACAGGGTCGGAGCGCGATCTTCGCCCACCGCTCACCACTTCACGGACGTGATCTCAACCGTCTTAACGAAGTACAAAAGGGTGATCACTTTGTCATTGCTACCAAGGATAATGTCATCACCTATGTGGTCGACCAGCAGATTGTTGTCAAACCAGAAGAGATTTTCCAGTACTTCAAAACAAATGAAAAAACACCTAGTAGCGTGCTGCTCGTGACCTGCGATCCCATCCCAACTTGGACGCATCGCATGCTTGTGATAGCGCATGAGGAAAGTCGGCGAGCCAATTAACAAGTAAGCGATTTAAGCGTTTTCTACGAATCTCTAAATAAAAGCAGAGAAGGAGCCCTCGGGCTCCTTCTCTGCTTTTATAACGCTCTTTTGCGCGAAATAACTCGTATCTTGGCAGCTTGTCTTTACGCCTTCACATCCGCAATCGGCAGACTCTTGAGACGCCAAATATCCTTGACATAATCATCGATGGTTCGGTCTGAAGAGAATCGACCCGATCGACAGATGTTGATCCAACAACGCTTAGCCCATGCTTGGCGATCCTGATAGTCCTCTGCCATGCGATCCCTGGTTTTACGGTAGTCATCAAAATCGCCCAAGACGTAGTAAACATCTGCTGGCTCCCAGTTGGATCCTTGCAGAAGGCTATTGTATAGGTCTGCAAACATACCGGATCCCTGGTCATCTAAAGTCCCATCTACCAAGCTATCTAAGACTCTTTTTAGGCCTGGAATATTCTGATATTGCCAATTCGGATTGTAGTAGGCTCTTGTCGCTGGCAAGTCTTCTTCACGCACGCCAAATATGTAGGCGTTATCATTGCCTACCGCCTCGACAATCTCGACGTTAGCACCATCAAAGGTTCCCAATGTCAAAGCCCCATTCATCATGAGCTTCATATTGCCCGTGCCAGAAGCTTCTTTGCCGGCTGTTGAAATTTGTTCTGAAATATCTGCTGCTGGAATAATGCGCTCAGCATTGGAAACATTGTAGTTCGGAATAAAAATGACCTTCAGTCGATTCGCAACTTCTGGATCCCGATTGATCAAGTTGGCTATTTCATTGATGAACTTAATGACAGCCTTGGCGCGCATATAGCCTGGAGCCGCTTTAGCGCCAAAAATACAGACGCGAGCTGGCAGCTTTCGTTCGGTGTCAGCCTTCATCCGATAGTAGAGGTCGAGGATGTAAAAGGCATTTAAAATCTGTCTCTTGTACTCATGCAAGCGTTTGATTTGCACGTCAGAAATGGCATCTGTACGTATTTCAATACCTAGCTCTGTAAAAATCCAATCTGCCAGACGCTGCTTGTTTTTTTGCTTAATGGCAAGCAGTCTTTCGAGAATTTGTGGATCATCCCCGAACTTTACACAAGTATCCAGACGCTCTAAGTGGCATACCCAGGCATCGGAACCACTCACTTCAGTCAGCAGTTGAGCCAGTTCTGGATTGCAGTTACGCAACCAGCGTCTAGGTGTGACACCATTAGTCTTATTGTTGAAGCGCTCAGGCCATATCTCATACCAGTCATGAAGGGTTTCACGTTTAAGAATATCCGTATGGAGAGCTGCCACACCATTGATTGAGAAGGCAGCGTAGCAAGCCAGCCAAGCCATGCGAACTTGGCCATTTCCGACCGGAGCCATGTAATCAATACGGTCTTGGCGCAGTCCCCTAGCTGTCATCTCAATCCTGAAGCGTCGATCAATCTCTTGGATAATCTCTAGAATTCTCGGGAAAAGGAATTGGAAGATGCCGATATCCCAACGCTCAAGCGCCTCTGCCAAAATCGTATGATTGGTATAAGCAAAGACTTGGCAGGTAATTTGCCAGGCCTGTTCCCAGCTCAGGTGGTGCTCATCTAAGAGCAAGCGCATCAATTCTGGGATGGCAATCACAGGATGTGTATCATTCAGCTGGAATACGTTGTACTTGGCAAATTGCGTCATATCATCGCCGTGCACCTCACGGTATTTTCGAATGACGGATTGCAGTGTTGCGGAGACGAAGAAATATTGCTGACGAACACGAAGCACTTTACCTTCGTAGGAACTGTCATTGGGATATAAGACGCGCCAAATATCCTCCGTTTGGTTACGCTGGGCTACGGCATCATCGAAGCGCTGCGAATTAAACAGGTTGAAGTCAAATTCTTGGGCTGGGTCTGCACGCCACAGGCGCAGCGTATTCACGTTTTCCGTACCTTCGCCGATAATCGGTAAGTCGAAGGGCATCGCAATGATGTCCATATCATTGTAGTGAACCCGTACTTGCAGGTCATCGCGCTTAACCAAAAAGGGATAACCATCTTCCATCCAGCTGTCGGGATACTCATGTTGGAAACCATTTTCGAATGTCTGCCGGAAGAGGCCATAGCGATACAAAATCCCATATCCTATAACTGGATAATTACGGGTGGCACAACTGTCTAGAAAGCAAGCAGCTAGGCGGCCTAGGCCTCCATTGCCAAGTCCAGCATCGTATTCCTCATCCAAAACAACAGAAAGATCACGTCCATAAGCTTTGAAACAATCTCTAACCGTGTCATAGATCCCCAGGTTCAAAAGATTGTTCAGCATAGAGCGCCCCATCAGAAACTCTGCGGACAAATAATGCTGCATACGCTCTGTCTCATAATGTTTCCGCGTTTTAGCCCATGACTCTGAGATAAATTGTACTAAGGTATCCGCTAAAGCAACCCAAAATGCTCGATCCGATACATCTTCAGGCCTTCTCCCCGTCTCTGAGCGCACGTGAGCGTCCAGAGCTGCCATCAGGCGCTCCTTATCTATTTGCATTGAGCAACCCTCCAAAATGAAATTAAAAGTCCTGGATAGACGCTAAATATTATATCCCAACTGTATTCATTTCTCGAATCCTGGGCAAATTGCACAAAGTTAAGTTCGCTTAAAAAAAGGTCTTGCCAGTCTTGGCTGCATGTCTTATTATTGTGCCGTTGCAGCGTTCGCTGTGGTGGTTAAGGTCTACGGGCCATTAGCTCAGTGGGTTAGAGCAGCCGGCTCATAACCGG
>JAEZYR010000067.1 GCA_023442635.1 Bacillota bacterium
TGATGCTGGCTGGCTACGATCGCTATGTGCAGTTCGCCCGCTGTTTCCGCGATGAGGATCTGCGTGCAGACCGCCAACCTGAGTTTACGCAGCTCGACTTGGAGATGAGCTTTGTCAATCAGGAAGACGTGATGGATGTGACGGAGAGGGCTCTGCTGCGTGTTTTCCGCGAAGTCATGCAGGTGGAAATTCCACAACCTCTGCCACGCTTGACTTGGGAAGAGGCCATGGAGAAATACGGATCGGATAAGCCCGACCTGCGTTTTGATATGCCACTTCAACGCATTGAGTCGCTATCGGCTATTCAGCAGTCGAGCTTCCGTCCCTTCCGTCAAGCCCTTGACGAGGCCAAAGATGGGGTTGTGATCGCGCTTGTAGCCCCCAAAGCCGCTCATTTTTCCAGACGCGATATCGACGCTCTGACTGAACATGTTAAGACCTATCGTTTGGGCGGTTTGCCCTGGCTGCAAATCAGCGAAAGCCCACGGGGTTCTGTCCAAAAATTCTTCGACCAAGCAGGCTTGCAAGATCTGGCCGAGACGCTACAGGCTGGCCCAGAAGACCTGATTTTCTTTGGCTGTGGCGAGCGTCGCTTGGTTCAAAATGCGATGGGACAATTGCGGAATGAACTCGCCAGGCGCCTAGGCTTGATTCAAGCCGACCAATACGCTCTGACTTGGGTGACAGATTTCCCATGCTTTGAATATAGCGAGGAAGAAGACCGCTATGTGTCGGTACATCATCCCTTTACGATGCCTCATCCTGACGACATTGAGCTGCTCGAGAGTGACCCAGGAAAAGTCCGCTCCGTTGCTTACGACATTGTTCTCAATGGCACGGAGTTGGGTGGAGGCTCGATTCGTATCCATGACGCCAAACTGCAGGCTCGTATGTTCAAGGCTCTTGGCTTTACACCCGAAGCTGCTGAAGCTAACTTTGGCTTCTTGCTGGAAGCTTTCCGCTACGGTGTACCGCCCCATGGTGGCTTGGCTATTGGTTTGGATCGCTTGATTATGTTGCTGACGGGCGCAAGCAGTATCCGCGATGTCATTGCCTTCCCCAAAGTACAGTCGGCTGCTGACCTGATGATGGCCGCGCCATCCCCTGTGAAAGCGCAGCAGCTGGATGAGTTAGGCATAGCCCTCGAAAAGACCTCCGAAGAAGAAACGGAGGATTGAGTTTGGAGGGCAACGAAGCAAAAACAACAACAGCTGAACGCACAGAACGATCTGAGCCAGGCATTCGACCGAGTCGTCTGGCTCAAACCGCTTGGGCGACGGAGGCGAGCCGTGCGCCAATGGAGCCCGATGAGCCAGATAAGTCAGGCAGCACTGAGCCTAAGGCGGCCGAAGCTCCCCCTCAGACAGCGCGAAAGCGCATTCTGAAAGAGTGCTGGAGCTGGATCTGGCATCTGGGCTTGGCTTTTTTGATCGGCTTGCTTTTGACGCGTTTTGTGGTGCAACGCAATGCAGTCGAAGGCCGCTCCATGCAACCCACCTTGCAACCTGGGGATCAGCTGCTGGTTGAAAAATTATCACCACATTTTCATGGCTTAAAACGGGGAGACATCATTACTTTCGTCCTAGACCGACAGGGATTGAAAGAAGACCTTGTCAAACGCATTGTCGGCATGCCTGGCGAAAAAGTGGCTATTCAAGATGGCCACGTCTGGATTGATGGCCAGCTGCTAGAGGAAGCTTACTTGCCTCAAGGCACGCTGACTCAGGCAGACGGAGACAGTGGCTCAGAATGGACTTTGGCAGCAGATCAGTACTTTGTGCTGGGGGACAACCGTAGCATGAGCCTGGACAGCCGCTTTTTTGGACCCGTTCCAGCCCGTGACATACTTGGTGAGGTGTGGGTAAGGCTTTATCCCTTTGACCACTTTGGTTCAGTACACTAAACAACGAAAGGAATCGGCTGTGAAGCCCTCAGAAACACAACGCTTAGCGCATATTCGCAACTTCTCGATTGTGGCACATATCGACCACGGAAAATCAACGCTAGCAGACCGTCTGATCGAAATGACAGGCGTCCTTTCCGCCAGAGAGATGCAAGCACAAGTTCTGGACAATATGGACATCGAACGCGAGCGCGGTATCACGATCAAGGCGCAAACGGTGCACATGGCCTATACCGCCAAAAATGGCGAGCAGTACAGCTTTAACCTGATCGATACACCAGGACATGTGGACTTCAACTACGAAGTTTCACGCTCGCTGGCCGCTTGTGATGGCGCCATTCTTGTCGTGGATGCAGCGCAAGGCGTGGAAGCCCAGACCTTAGCCAATGCCTATTTGGCCATCGATGCCAATCTGGAGATTTTACCGGTCATCAACAAAATTGATCTGCCAGCAGCTAGGCCAGACGAAATTGCACACGAAATTGAAGAAGTTGTCGGTATTGAGGCCGAAGATGCCCCTCGCATATCGGCCAAATCAGGTCTCAATATTGAGGATGTCTTAGAAGCGATTGTGGAGCGCCTGCCAGCGCCTGCAGGCGATGTCGAAGCCCCCTTGCGAGCTTTGATATTTGATAGCAAGTACGACCAATATCGTGGTGTTATTGTGCATTTGAGGGTTGTTGATGGCGAATTGGCTGTCGGCGATCAGATTCGCATGATGCACACAGGGGCGACTTTTACGGTAACGGAACTCGGCTACTTTAGGCCTGGCGAATTATTCCCTTGTCAACGTCTTTTAGCTGGTGAAGTTGGCTATTTAACGGCCTCTATCAAGAATGTTCGCGATACAGCCGTGGGCGATACCATCACGCTTGTTGAGCGCCCTTGTTCGGAAGCCTTGCCAGGGTATAAGCCTGTGCAGCAGATGGTTTTCTGCGGCCTCTACCCAGCAGACTCAGCCCGCTACCCTGACCTAAGAGATGCCTTAGAGAAACTCCAAATCAACGATGCAGCTCTGTCTTTTGAGCCAGAAACATCTGTAGCGCTAGGCTTTGGCTTTCGCTGTGGCTTTTTGGGTCTCTTGCATTACGAAATCATCCAAGAACGACTCGAGCGAGAATTCAATCTGGATCTGGTCTCGACAGCACCGAGCGTTGTTTACCGCGTTTTGCTGAACGATGGTTCAGAACTTATGCTAGATAACCCTAGCAATATGCCATCCCCAGCAGCCATCGATCATATGGAAGAGCCTATTGTTGACCTTCAGGTTATTACGCCCAGAGAGTATGTAGGCAACATTATGGAATTGTGTCAACAGCGCCGCGGCAACTATCTAGATATGACCTATCTCGATGAGTCGCGTGTAGACCTCCATTACGAGATGCCCCTCAACGAAATTATTTATGATTTCTTTGATGCCCTCAAAAGTCGGACGCGAGGTTATGCCTCGATGGACTACAGCTTTAAGCGCTATGAGCCGAGCGACCTGGTCAAGCTTGACATGATGCTCAATGGTGACACGGTCGACGCTCTGAGTTTTATTGTGCATCGAGAGAAGGCCTATGAACGCGGCCGCAAGATTGCGGAAAAGCTCAAAGACAATATACCCCGCCATCTCTTTGAAATTCCTATTCAGGCCTGCATCGGAGGCAAAGTCATCGCGAGAGAAACCGTTCGTGCGATGCGCAAGGATGTTTTGGCCAAGTGTTATGGCGGTGATATTACCCGTAAGAAGAAGCTGCTCGAAAAGCAAAAAGAAGGCAAAAAACGCATGCGTCAGGTGGGTGCTGTGGAAGTTCCACAAGAAGCCTTTATGTCCGTGTTGCGCTTGGACGATTAGGGCTTCGCTTGATGTTGGATAGGGGAATTGTTACAATACCCCTTGTCTTGCGGTCGTGGTGAAATTGGCAGACACGTTGGATTTAGGTTCCAATGACGCAAGTCGTGCAGGTTCAAGTCCTGTCGACCGCACCAGCAATATGACCAGGCTAGTCCTTTGGACAGCCTGGTTTTTCTTTGGGACAAAAGCGACAAAGAACAAATTAAGGGATATTGTAAACACGACTTGTCTTTTACAATTCAGAAAGACTGATCAAGTAAGATCCGCAGATTCCGTAGGAGGCAAAATATGCATGCATATAAAATCCAGATTGAAGGCATGAGCTGTTCGATGTGCGCTGCTCATGTGGCACAGCGCTTGCGGGAGGCCTTTCAGGCTCAAAAAGTGCAAGTCTCAGCAGCTAGTGGGGACGCTTATTTTCAGACCGTTGAGCCCATCAGCGAAGTCGAACTCAAAGCCCAAATCGAAAGCCTGGGTTATCAAGTTCAGCAATTTACCGAGACAGAGGCCAAAAAGGGATTTTGGCAGACGCTTTTCGGTCGACGCTGAGGAGCGTCTAAATTAACTAGCTCACCAGCTATATAGATGTAGACGTCGATTGATTTGAGTAGCGAAGGCCAGCTCGGCTTCCTGCTGGATCATCTATAACAGATCCTAGACAGCGCTCTTGTTTACGTAAGGGGGGGGTAGCTCTTGCTTAAGCAAGAGCTTTCTTTTTGCCAATTATTCTGAATGAAGAAAAGATTAACTCCTTTCGTCGATTACGTAAAAATCTTACTTTGTAACGAAAGATAGGAGAAAAGAGCCATTTATTTGCTAATATTAGCGTGTTAGTTTCAAATGAACACATTTTTAACAGGAAAGAGGAAAAATATGGAGAAACAAAACAAAGCAGCGCTAGCGACTCAGCCTAGCAGAAATGGCTTTTGGCACCGCTACTTTACGATTGAAGCGGGTCAGAATCTTTCGTGGGCAGCTGTCATCGCGGGTACAGTGACCTTTTTTGCTGTCTTCGCCTTGCTTTCTTTGATTAGCGCAGCTATTGGCTTTGGCCAGTTCTCGCCTTCAACTTCTGATCCGTTCTCAGGGGTGGGTGTTGGCATGGCCATCTGGACAGCTATTTCCTTGCTAATCTCCCTTTTTGCAGCTGGTTTCGTAGGCGGTTTGGCCGCTCGCAGAGCAGGTATGCTGCACGGCTTTTTGACCTGGGCGCTGTCGCTGGTTCTGAGTGTGGCGCTTTTGAGCTCAGCCCTAGCTGGCGTGACTGGTGCACTGGGTCATGTTCTGGGAGCAGCCTTCCAAGTTGCAGGTTCAGCTGCTGGCGCTGGTGCTGAAGTTGTCGGCAAAGGCGCGGAGGCTCTGGGTGGACAGATTGCCGAGCAGATTCAGAACGTCGATGTGAATCAGCTCTCCAGCGATGCCCAGCAACTCCTCAAAGACACGAAGATTCCAGAGCTGCAGCCTGAGAACCTCTCGAATATGCTCAAGGAGAGCCGCGATGAGGCCCTCGCTGCTGGCAAAGAGCTGGTGACCAACCCCCAAAACCACGAGCAAATTCTGTCTGACTTGTTGAAGAGCCTTCAGAGCAAGGCGGATAAGCTGAGCCAAGCTGCGGATCGCGAAGCGCTGGTCAATGCCTTGGAGCAGAACAGTCAGCTCAGCCACGAAGAAGCTCAAAAGGCCGTTGACAATAGCTTTGCTGGTATCGAAAAATTGAGCCAGGAAGCCAGCAAGCAGCTTGAGCAAGCGAAGGTGCAGATTGAGAAGACCAGCAAGCAGGCTGAGCAGTTGGTTCAAGATGTACGTCAAGGTGCAGAAGATGCCTCCCACAAAATCTCTGGTGTGACCGTGGCTATCTTCTTTGCTTTGCTCATCGGCCTGGCCCTCTGCTCCTATGCAGGTTACCTCGGCAGCAGCAAGACAAAGTCGACGGTCATCGAGGCCTAAACTTACAAGCTTGATTTTGCCTGAGAATATGGCTCAGATGAGCAAACAAGTCTTGCCTGGATCTTAGCTTTAAGCTGGAACCACGCAGTCTAGAAGCATAGCCAAAAGGCCTTTGTGCTGACTGCAAATTAGGCTGGATTGATCCACGGACAGCGGCGCGGCTTCAAACAAGAAGCCACGCCGTTTTCTTTGCTTTTTCTCTGCTCTTAGGCAAGTCACATCTCGGGCACACTTATAATGAGAGAAATTTATTTCTGGAGGATCTTATGCCAGATCAAGAGCCACAGACGACGCTTAATTCCAATGAACTTATCCATCAGATGTACCAAGATCCACCCAAGATGGAGCGGACAGGTTTCCCAGTACCCAAAGTCTTGCAAGAGGCGGCTGCAGACTTAAGC
>JAEZYR010000054.1 GCA_023442635.1 Bacillota bacterium
ACCAACAGGTGCTTTGGTGACTTCCGCAACAATCTCAGCTGGCGCCAATACAAGCTCGTTAACACCCAGGTGTTTTTTGAGCTTCGTATCAGCTAGCACACGATCCCCCCGCAGCATGACGGCGATGGGCTGACCATCCGCAAGATAGATTAGGGTCTTGGCAAAATCGCTAGCGGGTCGCCCAAAGAAGGCCGAGACATCCTCAATCGTCCGAGCATTCGGTGTAGCACAGCGCTGACGGGGGCGGTGAGCCTCATGGTTTGGGATCGGTTTGGGGCAAACGGCAATCTCGCGATTCGAAGCATAGCCCGACTGCGGCTCAACGACCAAAATGTCCTCACCAATATCGGCAAGCGCCTGAAATTCTTCAGAAAGCAGGCCGCCCATCACACCAGTATCCGCCTTGACAACAACATATTCTAGGCCTAAGCGCTGGAAAATGCGGTGGTAGGCATCGAAGATCTGCTGGTATTGCTGATCTAGACCTTCGAGGTCTGCATCAAAAGTATAGGCGTCCTTCATATCGAATTGGCGGACGCGGATGAGGCCAAAGCGAGGCCTGGGTTCATCGCGATATTTCGTCTGAATTTGATAAAGGGAAAGCGGCAGGTCTTTGTAGCTGTGAATCGCCATTTTGCCTGCGGCGGCAAACAACTCTTCGTGCGTAGGACCCAAGGCGAAGGCTCGGCCACCGCGATCGGTCAGGGTAAACATCGACGAGCCAAAATTCTCACGCCGTCCAGACGCAATATAGACCTCTTCTGGAATTAGGGCTGGCATTTTGAGTTCAACTGAACCAGCTTGATGCATCTCTTCATGGATGATTTTCTCGATTTTTTGAATAGCCGCAAGCCCAAGGGGCATCATAATATAAATGCCAGCCGCGAGTTTACGCATCATACCTGCTCTAGTCAGCAAGCGACCGCTCACGCTGTCTTCATCCTTGGCATCTTCTCGCAATGTATAGAAGAAATCCTTGCTCAAACGCATGGCTGCTTGGCCTCACTCTCTATCTTACAAACGTCAGAAATTCAGCTTATCACAAAGTCGCTATATTCTAAGCAAAAAGATGCGCCGATTTTACTCAGCGCATCTTTCTTCGACCATAAGCCTATCTGCTCTGCTTGCTAAGCTGCCTTTTGTCTAGAGCCCCAGGTGCTCCATGCTCGGGTTAAGGCTGCTGACTCAAAGCCATTCCCCGTATCCAATTTTGCGCAGGTAGTCTCTGGAAATTTCTAGGCTGTCAAAGGGATCACGGCCATAGCTGTCATCCAATTCAACCAAGAAATATTCTGAACCAGCCTTGATACCAGCCTGAATGACAGCTGGGATATCGAGGGTTCCCTCGCCCAACTCAGCAAACTGAACAACGCCATTAAAGGCCTTGTGGAAGCCCTCGGGGCCATCTTCTTTGCTCGGCAGTTGGAAATTGGCAATGCGATAGTCTTTGAGGTGTAGCAACTTGACGCGACCAGCAAAGCGCTGAATGACATCCAAAGGATTGACGCCGCCTCTCCAACACCAGTGCACATCAATTTCAAAGCCCAGGCATTGTGTATTCTTGCGGATCAAATCGAAGAGCAGCTCGCCATTATAGCGGGCAAATTCGACATGGTGGTTATGGTAGTACAGCTCAATGCCGTCTTCATGTAGGCGTTTGGCCATGGCCTCCGCCCGCTGAATAAATTCCATAGCAGATTCGTAGCTCTGCATATATTGGGGTGGCATGATGCCGATGCGCAAAAAGCGGCAGTCCAAGGCCTTGCAATCAGCCACAATTTTTTCGTAATGGTCAGTCAGGTTTTCACCGCCACCAGGCCCAGCTTCAAGACCTGCCGACATAGCGGCGGCCTTCATGCCGCGACGTGCCATAACATCCTGAAAAGCGGCGACATTCTCAGCCGTCATCTCTACCGCTGAAATTTCGACAGAATGAAAACCTAGATCAGCCAAGCGCTCCATGACAGCGGTCACGCCCATCTCTTTGATGGCTTCGCGAAAACCATAAAGCTGAACGCCAATGCGCCCTGTATTATCTGACATACAAGCCTCCTCCAAAATACATCTCAGATCTGAACTGATGCTCCTTTTGAGCTCATTTGCTGTTCTTATCATATGGAAAACATGGATCTGGATTGTTCCCTCTCCGCAAAACAGCTAGCTTATTTGAGCAGGAACTTGTCCGTTAGTCCTCCTGAACACCTAGGATCTGCCGCCTCAGTCCCAGCGTTCAGCAATTCGTCGAGCAAAAATCATTTCATAAAAGATCAGATATTTGTTCTTAGTTATATATGCTTATTTCTGTAAAATTTATATAAATCGTGCCTACTTATAGGCACTCGTATGCAGTAAGCATTTCAAGGAGGTTATGTATGCATATCGACAAGGATACGATCAACGGTCTCGTCCAACGCATTTCAAGTGACGAAGGCTTGCTACAACGCTTTCAGGAAAACCCAGCCGAAGCTATTCGGGCTGCCTTGCCAGACAATCTACCTGTGAGCAGTGAGGATATCGAAGGCATCATCGAGAAAGTTCAGCAGGCGCTGGCTGGCTCGGTGATCGGTGGCGTCGTTGACAAGGCTGCTGGTGTCTTGGGTGGTCTATTCAATGGCGGTGGCACGCCTGGCCAGAATGGTGATGGCACCCCCACCCTCTAATACACGAATGGCTGAAAAAAGCCCTGGATCCTAGGATCCAGGGCTTTTTTATTGTTCTCCATGCTCTGCTCATCGCCAGCTGAAGCTTCATCTAGCTACTTTTCCTTACGGCATCATGGCATCTTCTGCCACGCCTTTTTATAACTGTTTCAGCTCGTATATCTGCTCAAAGCGATCAGCTTCGCTTTGAATGTTTGGCATCGCACCAATCACACAATACGAGGCTCCTTGGCTCCCCTTCCTTAGGACAGGCGCCAGTGCGGCAATGTCTTCTTTTTGGGTCTGGAGGGCTTCTTGCAGCAAGCGCTCTCGCTCAGCTGGTACCAATCCCGTGATCAAGCTTCCATGGGCGGCTCGCACTTGCTGTTCTAGTGTCAGTAGCGGGTCAAAGGCCGCGATCGAACCCACAATGCTGCGATCCAGCTCATCTGGGGAGAGTTCCAGACTTTCAATGACCTCTGGCAACTGTGCAAAGACTCCCAGCGTTCTAGCCAGATGGGGATCGCGGAAAGATAGACCGATGAGCTGCCCCTGATTGTCAATCCTGAAGCCGCTGCCATAAGCACCACCTTGCGCTCTAATCTCATTATGGATATGACTGCCTGAAAGGTGGTGAGCTGCCACAATATAGGCGCCTTTGTAGGGCAGGCGCTCAGACCAACATTGGCCGATGTATTGCACTTGCGTCGCAGCTCCATAGGCTTCTCTCAAGGCTTGCACGTCGACCTTCCAATCAAGCGGCTTAAAGGCCGTCTCGCCGCTCGGCAAAGGCCGCCAATCCAAATCCCGAAGATCGCTTTTCCCCAAGCTGAGGCTTGAAGCGACTAAGGCCTGACGCAGGGTCGGCAGGGCATCCTCTTCAGCTCCCAAACTGCCAACCTGATAGGGGCTTTTTAGCAAGCGCTCATAGCAAGCTTCTAGGCGGCTCTGTAGCTGCTTAAAGCCTTCTTCCGTCTTGACCTCGCGACACCATTCGCAGAGCTGACGGAAAAAGGCCAAACCACCACAAAGATCTGACAATTTCGCCTTGGCGCTGTGGCCAGCCGATGCGCGTAGAATCGCAAAACTCGTGCCGTTGTTGACGATGGCATTTTCAAGGCGGCTCTTGAGGGAGGTGAGCAATTCTTTGATGCGTTGCTCATCTGTAAAAAGACTCTTACTCAGAACCTCTTCAATCAAATGGAAGAGCTTGTCCTGGTGGGTGTAAAGGCACTTACTCGTGTAAGTGAATCGCAAATCCAAAGCCTCTTGATCGGACTCAAGCCCCGTGCTCGTTTCGGACAACCAAGGCGACATGATTTGAATTGACGTCTGGAAACCACCTGAATAAAGCTGGAACTGTGTTTCTAGGTCTTGATAGCTGTAATGTTCGGTCGAAACAGACCCGATCAGCTGGGTCAAAAGCTGCAAATAGGGCAAATCGGCCTGATCAAAGCCATCCAAGGACCAGCCCCAAGCAAAATAGGCTAGACCATTGCTCGGTATTTTGAGCTCAGCTAAATATTGCGTGTCCGCCTGATAGAACTGACAGGGTGCTGTGTCCAACACAGGCTTGATATCGCGGCTCTTGACTTGAGGAATGGTAGCCTTTTCTTCGGGTGTATCTGGTCTTTGTTGCCAAGCTTTTAGTGCCTTGGTGTTCTCGATAACCGCCTGACGTTCTTCCTCGGTCCAGCTGTCCAAAATCTGTGCTAGTGCCTCCGCTTGCTCTGCTTCTTCACGAGCGGCTTGCGTGCTGTCTGCTTTCAGATGACCCCAGCAACGCAGGCCGTTATGAAGCAAGAACTGGCGAGCCCAAGCTTCGACTCCTCCCTGCGCCACAAGTTCGCGCAAGGCTTGCAGCGGCTCATCAATCTTCAAAGCCTCAAGCGGATCGCCGCCATAGTTCCATGTATCAAAGGCTCGAACAAAGTAGTAGATACCGCGAGCAGCTTGACCACCACATTCACGCTGGCTGAGTTCTAAGACATTCAAAACAGCCTCTAAGCGCTCAGGAGCGAGTGGCTGGGCTAGATCGCGTTCCAATGCCTCAAAGAAAAGTTTCTCAAGCTCATCTATACGCTTGGGATCACAACCCTGTATCATGCTCAGCAAGCTGCCTTGTTGCGTACACCAAGACATCGCGTTCAGTTCTGCGCAAGCGCCCGACTTCAGCAAGGCCTGACGCACTTGGCTGTGTTCAGAATTGAAGTATAGATCCGCGACCAAATTGAGCAACAAACGATCTATTGCCGTGGTCACCCCAGGAGTCGAAGCGCCAAAGGCTAAATAATCGTCCGCCTCTTGGCTTCCAGCTGGATAGCTTTCTTCCCATCGAAGTATCGCATCTTCTGGGTTTCTTGCTTTGGATAGGGGAATGTGGCTATCGATCTCGAGAGCTTCAAAATCGTCAAGCCACTGGGCCAGATAATCCAGATAGTCAGCTAGATCCAAATCACCATACAAGAAGATGTAGCTATTAGAGGGATGATAGTAACGTTGGTGGAAGGCAACAAAGTTCTCATAGCTGAGTTCGGGGATCGATGTCGGGTAACCGCCAGATATCGCAGCATAGGGTGTGTCGGCATAGAGTTCTTGCATGCAACGGGTATAGAGGCGCTCGACAGGATCGCCAAAGGCACCTTTCATCTCGTTATAGACCACTCCGCTACGCGTCAAAGGCCCAGAGCTTTGCTCTAATTCATAGTGCCAGCCTTCTTGCTCAAAAATGCGTTTATCCTCGAGCATACGGGGATAAAAAACGGCATCCAAATAAACATCGACGAGGTTTCTGAAATCCTGATCGTTGCGCGAAGCTACAGGATACATCGTGTGATCTGGATAGGTCATGGCATTCAAGAACGTTTGCATACTGCCAAGAGCCAAGTCCATAAAGGGTTCTTTGGTCTTGTACCGTCGAGAACCAGCCAAAACACAGTGCTCAACAATATGGGCTACACCCGTATCATCCGTCGGTGGAGTTTGAAAGCTAATACCAAAAGTCTTGTTTTGATCTTGGTTGAGCATCACCAGAAGGCGCGCCCCTGTTTTGATGTGTTGGTATTGCAGAACCTGACTATCTAGT
Organism: Bacillota bacterium; assembly: GCA_023442635.1. GTDB lineage: Bacteria > Bacillota > Clostridia > Saccharofermentanales > Fastidiosipilaceae > JAEZYR01. Next base: position 5,725 of record JAEZYR010000054.1, read on the forward strand.
TCCGATAGTTGCTTTTCTGATTGCAGACGAAAGCTGCTATGTTGGGGAGCTGTTTGAGACATATGAACCTCCTCAAATGTAGTTACGACTCAAATCCAGGTCTGCCATCCATGGCTTAGGCTTAGGCCCATGTCAAGCAAGCCCAGATAGCGATAGGATTGCTGTTATTTTGTTTACCATACACTAAAACCCAATCTTTGATGTGCCATCTCCCCTAATCGCAAGAAAAGAAGGCTTGTTTTAGGTCAAAGATAAGAAGGTGGCATGCAAGCTTATCGATCCTCTGCTCTAGCTTCTTTATAGATCGCTGTAGGCTCGATCCAGCTGCATATCGATTTGCCAGCCTGGGAATCGCTGGTACAAGCGAATTTGCAATTCATGTCCGACGGCCTCTAAATCGCCTTGCCAACTGAGCGGGGCATGTAGCTCAAAACGCATGGTACGTTGTTCCACAGGTTCGACGATGCGAAAATCATGTAAGCAAAGATCTGGGTCTAGGCGGTGAATTTCGTCTCGCACCACCTCTTCGACGTTCTGCTGTCTAGGGCTGTCCTGATCTTTGGGATCCAAGTGAATTAAAAGCTTGAGTCCCAATGTTTTCTCAGCTTGAATTTCTAGCGCATCGATGTGCTCATGAGCCTCTAGCAGATTCAGATCGGCATCCATAACCACATGGATCGTTGCGAAGTTCTGCCCCACCCCATAACTGTGAACCAGAAGGTCATGGGTATCGAGCACGAGCGGATCCGATGTCACGAGCGCCTTCACCCGTTCGACCAGCTCTTTATCGGGGGCAATACCCAAAATAGCGTTAGCTGTGTCACGCAGTATCCCCAGACCCGACCAGGCGATAAACAGAGCCAAGAAAAAGCCGAGGATCGCATCCAAGTTGAATGACAAATACGGCCCGAGCAAGCTGCCCAACAGAATCAGGGTCGTGGCCAAGACATCGCCAGTTGCATCAACAGAACTAGCCATCAGCAATTCAGAGGACAGGCGCTTGCCCCAATATCGCTGATAAAAAAGCAGCAAGACCTTCAGTAAGATAGCCATGATGAGGATGGGCCAAAGCCAGGGATGCTGTACGCTTGTTGCTGGATGCAACCAGGCCTCGACCGAGCTTTTGCCTTGTTCGAAGGCCGCTAGCAAGATAAAAACAGCCAAGATGCTAGAGGCAAAATATTCAGCTCGCGCGTGACCATAGGGGTGTTCAGGGTCAGCTGCACGGCCAGCTAGATGAAAGCCAAATAGAACCACCCAGGAGCTGAGCATATCTGAAAAGTTATTGAGTGCATCACCCTGAATCGCTACAGAATGCGTCCAAAGTCCCAGGACATATTTACTGCTGGCCAAAAAACAATTGATGGCGATAGCCAAAAGTGCCGAACGCTTACCATAGCGAGCTCTATCGGCTAGCAAAGTCTTCGAACCAGAAGCTTTCAAGTCTAGCGGTGATGGTGGTTGAGATGGCATGCCTAGCCTACTTTCTACAGAAGAAGTCGTTCAAATTAAAAGCAAAAGAGCAGAAGGCAAAAGCTAAAATAGCCAGTAAATGCATCCTCGCGTAATGCTGTTGGGCTCCGCTATGAGCCTCAATCTTAGAAACAGCTTTTGGTGCGGACTTTCTAAGAGCGAAAAGTCATGCCGATTAGTATAACCATGAGCTCAGAAAGTGTGCTACCCAAAGCTCTCAGAAAGTGCGCAGCCCAAACAAGTCAAGGACATCGCCGCTCAAGAATCTGCATCTGAGCGCGTTTGACAGGCTTATATCCCCTTGCTAAACTGCTTCAGTCTGGAAGCGTATCGAAGTGGTCATAACGGGCCTGACTCGAAATCAGGTAGTCCTCACGGGCTCGTGGGTTCGAATCCCACCGCTTCCGCCAAACCGCTTGAGCCGAGTGCTCTCGCGGTTTTTTTATGCCCTGGACCTTGAATGCCCACAATGCTTTGCCCTTCTCAATTCAATGAGCTTCTTTCCAAGGCCAAAGCAAGACCAATCAGAGACAAAAATCCTAAGATCTTTATTTTCGGAGCTGCAGATCTTACTGCGCATTTTTCTTAAAGTACTATGCTAATAGACAATAAAGCTAAATCATTCATACGGAGGAGCTTAGCAATGGACACAAAATGTACGCAAAGAGATCGCATGCAGCATGGCCAGGGCTTTGTCGCAGCTTTGGACCAGAGCGGCGGATCGACCCCAAAAGCCTTGGCGCTTTATGGCATCAGTCAGGATCAGTACGCTGGTGAGGAGGCCATGTTCGACCTCGTCCATCAGATGCGCACGCGCATCATAACCAGCCCTTCGTTCAGCAGCAAGCACATTTTGGCGGCCATCCTTTTCGAGCAGACGATGGATCGCGAAATCGAAGGCAAGCCGACAGCCCAATACCTCTGGGAAGAGAAGGGCATTGTCCCCATTCTTAAGGTCGATCAGGGTCTGGCCGAAGAGAGCAACGGGGTACAGTGCATGCGCCCTATCCACGGTCTTGCCCAATTGCTCGATCGCGCTAATGAGAAGGGTATTTTTGGCACCAAGATGCGCAGCGTCATCCACGCGCCCAACCAGCAAGGCATTCAGGAGCTTGTGGATCAACAGTTCCGTATCGCTGAGGAGATTCTAGCCAAAGGGCTTGTCCCCATTATCGAACCCGAAGTTTCTATCCAGAAGCCCGATCGTGAAAAGTCTGAACAGATACTGCTGGATTGTCTCTTGGCCGCCCTTGACAAACTGCCTGAAGGCCAAGAAGTCATGCTCAAACTCTCGATTCCTGTGCAGGCTGATTTTTATAGGCCACTCATTCAGCATCCTCGCGTCCTGCGCTGCCTAGCTCTATCGGGTGGCTACAGCCGTGAGGAGGCCAATCGCGAACTGCAGAAAAACCCTGGCCTCATCGCCTCTTTCTCCCGCGCTTTGGCTGAAGGCCTGTCAGCTCAGCAAAGTGATGAAGCCTTTAACGAAACTTTGGCTTGGAGTATCCAAAGCATCTATGAGGCATCCATCGCCTAATCGAAGAACAGGCACTTTGTCGTTTCAAGAGCCCGCGATCTGCGGGCTCTTTGCATAAGATGGACGCCTACTTAGCCCTTGTTTTTTAGGCTAAATCAAAAATTTGACGTGCTAGAATGCTTGCATATGAAATGGATGCATAAGCACCATCTTAACGGAGGTTCGTTATGTCACAACCCATCGCTTCAGACGCCACTCAACTGGCCGTGAATGCGCTCCGAATTCTTTCCATTGATGCTGTCGAAGCGGCGCATTCAGGTCATCCCGGCCTCCCCTTGGGCGCTGCTCCTATCGCTTATGCCCTGTGGTCGAAGGCGCTATCCTTTGATCCAGAGCACCCCCACTGGCTCAACCGCGACCGTTTTATTTTGAGCGCTGGTCACGGTTCGGCTCTGCTCTATAGCCTTCTTCACTTATTCGAGTTCGGTATCAGCAGCCAAGATCTTCAGCAATTCAGACAGTTGGGCTCTCTGACCCCTGGCCACCCAGAGTACGGCCATACGTCAGGCGTCGAAGCTACGACTGGCCCTCTAGGCCAGGGCTTTGCTATGGCCGTTGGCCTGGCGCTGGCCGAAGCACACTTGGCTTCTCGCTTCAATCGTGAGGGTCATGAACTTTTTGATCACTATACCTACACGTTGGTTGGTGACGGTTGCTTGATGGAAGGTGTATCCGCCGAAGCGGCTAGCTTTGCAGGCACCCATGGTTTAGGTCGCTTGATCGCCCTTTATGATGACAATGAAATCAGTATCGATGGCAGCACCGATCTGAGCTTCAAGGAGGATGTACCCGCACGTTTTGCAGCTTACGGCTGGCAAGTTCTCGAAGTTGCCGACGCCAATGATGTATCTGGCATCCAAGCAGCGATTGCCCAGGCTCAGGCCGAAAGTCAAAAGCCATCTCTGATCGTGGTGCATTCGACCATCGGCTACGCTTCTCCCCTAGCTGGCCAAGCCAAGACCCATGGTTCACCACTCGGCGCGGAAAACATTCGCTTGACTCGCCAAGCCCTAGGCTGGCCTTCTGAAGTGGCCTTTGAAGTCCCATCCGAAGTTTACGATCACTATCACAAGCTGGTCGAAGCCAAGCAGGGAACTTATCAGGCATGGCTCCAAAAGCTCGCAGCCTATCGTCAGGCTTTCCCCGAAGAATACAAGGAGCTGCAGCTTGTGTGTTCGCTCAATGAGGCAGGCGAGGTGCAAGCCACGACGGCCGCCAGAGCCCAAAAAGAACTCAGCCCATCCTTTGGGCATTTTGAGGGTAGCATGGCGACGCGCAAGTGCTCTCAACGTTGCATACAGGATTTAGCCGCTAGCTATCCCCAGTTCTTGGGTGGTTCTGCTGACCTAGCAGGCAGCAATCTCACCACGATCGAGGGCGAAGATTTCCTATCTGCCCAGGATTATCGAGGGCGCAACATCCATTTCGGCGTGCGCGAATTTGCTATGGCAGCCATCAGCAATGGCCTGGCGCTTTATGCTTCTCTGCGCCCCTACTGTGCCACCTTTATGGTCTTTTCTGACTACCTAAAGGCCGCCATCCGCTTGTCAGCTCTCATGCAAGTTCCTGTAATCTACATCCTGACGCACGACAGCATTGGCGTTGGCGAAGATGGGCCTACCCATCAGCCCATCGAGCAACTGAGCATGTTGCGCAATCTGCCTGGCTGCTACCTTTTCCGCCCCGCCGATGGAGTGGAATGCGCAGCCGCTTATCAATGGGCACTGAAGCAGCAGCAGCCCGTTGCGCTCGCGCTGTCTCGCCAGAACTTGCCTACCCTCAGCGAGAGCTGCTTTGAGCAGGTCCAATATGGTGCCTATATAGCGGCAGATGACGAGGCTGGCCGAGAGCCCGAATTGATCCTGATGGCCAGCGGTTCAGAGTTGGCTCCTAGCTTGGAAGTTCGAGCCAAGTTGGCTGCTGAGGGGCATGCTGTTCGAGTACTTTCGGTACCTTCCCTTGATCTCTTCCTAGCCCAAGACAAGGCCTACCGTGAGAAAGTCCTCCCCTCTAACTGCCGCAAGCGCATAGCCTTTGAGGCAGCAGTCACAAGCGACTGGTACCAACTGGTCGGCCTTGACGGGCGGGTTCTCGGCTTAGACCGCTTTGGCCTCTCAGCTCCTGCTGAAAAAGTCTTCCAGCAGCTCGGTCTAGACGCTGAGCATCTCGAAGCCCTTTGTCGCGAAGTCCTAGCCTAATCGTCCAGCAAGATCTACGCGCTAGGCGCATAAGTTCCTTCTCTAAAGCCCCCCTTTTCTAGAAAAAGGGGGCTTTTTCAGGGAAAATAGCAGGCTGCAGAATTCCACTTTCGTTGTGGTCTACATGCTGCGCCTTCCCTTATTTTTGCGCAAAAAAGGACTCCGTTTTGAAACGGAGCCCTAGAAACTCTAGCGTTGGATTTTAGCGCTCGTATCCGCTGCGACCCTTGCGGACTTTCCACATGGCCCAGAAGGGAGCTGCTACCACAATCGAAGAGTAAGAGCCCACAACGATACCGACCATCATCGGTAGTGCAAACTCCTGTATCGAGTGGATGTTATAGAGGAGCGCAAAGACATAGGCTACACCTACAGCCAAGAAAGCACAGGCTGAGGTGGCGATAGAACGCCTCAGAGACTGGTGGATCGATAGGTCGACCAAGTCTGGCAAAGTCATTTGATGGCGGTATAGGCGGCTGTTTTCGCGGATACGGTCATAAATCACGATCGTGTCATTGACAGACCAACCCAAGATCGACAGCACAACAGCTACAACGCTATCGTTCAGCGCAATCCGCATCACAATAAAGGTAAAGAAGGCCAGGAGCACGTCGTGCAGGAGGCACAAAAGGGCGAAAACACCAGCCGATGGACCTGAAATACCGCGGAAGCGGAACCAGACATAAGCCACAATGATCAGCGAAGCTACGCCAACAGCCAGGAGAGCTCGCTGCAGCAATTCAGCACCAATAAAAGGTGCAACCGTCTGAACTTCACCAACCTGAATGTTCTGATCTGGATAAGCCTCAGCTAGGGCTGTCCGAAGTTCTGCCTGCTGTTCTGGGCTTAGTTGCTTGTCACCTGCAATATTGACGACAAGGTTTTTCTTGCCTGTTGCAAACTCTGATGTATTCTGCACCGTCAAAGGCAGTTCGAGATGCTTGCTCAAGAGCTCTTCAGCCTTATCACTCGAAATCTCGCCTTCGTAGCTGTATTGGAGAATGGTACCGCCACGGAATTGAATATCGAGCTTAATGCCAAAAATAATCGAGGCGAGAATACCAATCAGCAAAAGCACCGCACTGATGGTCAAAAAGCGATAGCGATTTTTGTAGAAACTGAAGTGCGGCTTTTCTAAAAATTTCGTGGCTGCGTTATCCGCGCTGGGCTGAGCCTGCGTTTGGCGGGCACGACTTTTGGTGATGAGTTTAGACATGGGCGCTCTCAGCCTCCTTCATCAAACGCTTGGGCAAAAAGAAGCCTGGACGGTTAAGGCGCTCCCAAGTAACCAGTGAGCGCGTCATGAAGTGGGATAGTGTCGCACCGCAAACCAGGTTCAAGATAACACCTACGAGTAGAGAATAACCAAAGGACAGCAGCGAACCTGAACCAAAGACAATCAGGCAAATAGCTGCGACGGCGACGGTCACATTGCCGTCTAGGATCGACGAAAAGGCACGGTCAAAGCCTACCTCAATGGCTGCACGAACACCCGAGCCGTTCTCAATTTCTTCGCGGATACGCTCAGAAACAATGACGTTCGCGTCCACGCCCATACCGATCGAGAGGATGATACCTGCAATACCTTGCAAAGTAAGTGTCTGCTGAGGAATGGAGATGGCCAGCAAAATACCGACGACCTGTCCTGCCAAAGCCCAGCAAGCCACAAAGCCACTCAAGCGATAACGCAAAACGAGGAGAACACACAAGAGGATGAAGGCCACTGCCCCTGCCTGCACCATCACCTGAAGGGCGTTGGATCCAAGCTGGGGTGAAATCGAGCGACTAGATACAGCCGTAATATCAAAGGGCAAGGCACCTGCATTGATCTGCTGCGCCAGACGAACGGCCGCTTCTGGGGTTTCCATGCCTGTGATCACCGCTGATCCATCTGTAATAGCAGTTTGAACTGTTGGCGATGACAGGACAATGTCATCCATGCGAATGGTGATGCGTTTGCCAATATTGTCCGTCGTCGCCTTCGCAAAAGCGTCTTTGCCCTGGGGATTCAATGTCAGGTAGACCACGTTTTTGCCTTCTTGGTTGATGCCACCCTGAGCCTTTTCGACGCCAGAGCCATCCAGCACGACTTTGCCCTCAGCATCTGTAAAGG
>JAEZYR010000089.1 GCA_023442635.1 Bacillota bacterium
CGGTAGCCACTCTCAGATAGTTGGCGGTGGGCTAACACTGTCGTAAAGCGCTCGTCAACCCAGTAGATGGGTAGGCCACAGCGCTCTCGCAAAAGATCCGCAAATTCCTTGGCGAGTTCTTCTGAATGGCTGGCCCTGCCGTCTGTTCGTTTGGGTAGCCCCATCACAATGCGCTCGACATCGTGCTGGCGCACAATCTGGGCAATAGCAGAAAGCGCTGGCTCAGGATTTCTCCCATTCCAGCGCAATGTCTCGAGCCCCCTGGCCAATACACCCAAAGGATCCGATATGGCAACACCTATGCGGACCGTACCAAAGTCCAGTCCTAAAATTCTTCCCATAAATTAACCCAAGTCGATACCATCTATGTATTCACGAATAATGACTTCTAGAATCTCATCGCGCTCCATGCGGCGAATGACGCCACGAGCTCCGCGATGATTCGTGATATACGTCGGATCTGATGATAGAAAATAACCCACGAGCTGGCTGATCGGGTTATAGCCTTTCTCTCTGAGAGCGAGCAAAACTTCGGACATAATTGCTCGGACCTCATCACTCTTATCCACACTCAGATCGATGCGTGTTGTCTCATAGTTATCCACGCGAGTGTCCTCCTTGTCCAAAAGCCAGATCCTCTAGCTTCTAGTTATCATAACATAACAAGGGTATCAGCTTGTTTTAAAAACAATTTAAGATGCGATCGAAAAACAAGATTTTATGCCATATTCTGCTCAGATTGTGTGGGCTCAAATCTCGTACACTCAGCCTCAGAGGGCATCAGCAGTAAGGTCCAATTCAAGCTTGGCCAAAGCTTGCTCAGTCGCCTGTCCCGTATGCCTTACACGCAGCCATTCACCAGCCTGATAGCTCGCCTTGGCCTGGCTTGGAGAAAGGGAAAGTTCCCCCATCTGATAATGGTCATCATAGCCGCGCAAAAGCAGCTGACCATCTGGCCCTTCTTGGCGAAATTCGATCAACAAGCGCTCTTGACGTCCTGCCTGCCGCTTGAGCCAATCCTGATTTGAAGCTTCACCCACAGCGATCAGTTCCTGAGCTCGTCTTTTTCGCTCAGCTATAGCTACTTGATCCGTCCGCGCTGCCGCCACCGTACCCTTCCGCTCCGAATAGGGAAAAACGTGCATTTTCATAAAACCCACTCCCTCGCAAAAGGCCAGCGACATCTCGTGATCTTCTATCGTTTCCCCGGGGAAACCTGCAATGACATCTGAGCTGAGTGCTGGATCTTCCCAACGGCTGCGCAAAGCCTGAACGACTGCCATAAAATCTTGGCTGCTGTAAGGTCTTTTCATCGCCTTCAAGGTTCGGTCACAGCCACTTTGCAAGGACAGATGAAAATGGGGCGTGAAATGCTGGGTTCTGGCCAGTGTATCCAAAAAAGCTTCATCGAGAGCTGAAGGATCAAGCGAGCCCAGACGCAAGCGCCAGTCGCCTGGCCCAGCTAGACGATCCAGCTCGGTGATCAAAGTCTGCAAAGCCTCGCCTTGCCGCCCCCAATCGAGGCCATAGGAATTGAGATGGATGCCTGTCAAAACCAATTCTTTGTGTCCAGCCAGCAACAAAGCTTCTGCCTCGGCCAGCACTTCTGCAATGGCGCGGGAGCGAACGCGGCCGCGTGCGAAGGGGATGATGCAATAGCTGCAGAAGCGGTTACAGCCGTCTTGAATCTTGATGACAGCGCGGGTTTCCGTCTGCTCTGTGAGCAAGCCATAACTTTCATAAGCTTGCTGCCCCGCGCGATGGAGGGCCAGACTTTCTCCAATCCGCTGAGGTTCAACGCCATCTTGAGGCAACGGGCCTGAGGCCTCTTCTCCAGAAGCCTCTTCCCCAGAAGCGTCGGCTTTCGCCGATAAGTTCTCATCTGTCTTGGCTAGCGCCTGCCCGCCTTGGCTCTCGCCTTGCGGATCGACCAAGGTACAGCGTCGCCCTCTTTCGTATAGGGTCTCCAGTATTTTCGCGAGGAGCTCAGCTTTGTGCTGATTGCCCACCAAAAGATCCGCTGATGGCAAGGAAGCGCCGAGTTCAACGTGGCAGCCTGTGGCAACCAAGAGCGCTTCGGGGTGCTTTCGCCTAGCGCGCCGCAGCAATTGCTCTGACTTACGCCCCGCTTCTCCTGTAACCGAACAGGTATTCAAAATGTAGACATCTGCCCTTTCGTCCGCCATAGCCAAGTGCGCGCCAGCTGCCAAAAACTGCGCAACAATGGCATCGGTCTCATACTGATTGACCTTGCAGCCGAGTGTATGGGTAGCCAGGCTTAAGCCTTCTGCACTTGCTTGTTTTGACATTTGCCTACCTTTCCTAGCCATAATGGCTGTGATAGTCTACACTGACGACCAAAGAAAAGCCGTGTCAATCAAAAGAGGTATCTCATGATTCAAATTCGTGTTCGTTTAGCCACCATCAATGATGTGAAACAGTTTGTCCACCTCGTCAATCGCTATCCCTTTGATATTGATCTTGTATCTGGGCGCTATGTCGTGGATGCCAAGTCCATTATGGGCATTTTCAGTCTCGACCTGTCACAGCCTATCCTAGTCAAAGTTCACAGCGATGAGGCCGAAGAGCTCCTAAGCGCGCTCGAAGTTTATCGCAGCGAAGACTAATTGCCAGACTTAGGCTCCCCAGTACAGCCAAAGCGCAGCTTTTCGGCAGGTCGATCTGGCCTGCCGTGTCATGACAGGTAGGGCAACCTAGGCTTCCAACGCCAAACTTTTGGCGTGCACCTAAGCTTTGGCGTGTTTTTTCTGGCCTCGCTGCCGCTTTTGTTTTGATTTTTTTGCCAGTCGTCCACCTTTCTTTTTGCCCTTCTTCTGCCCAGCCTTCTGAGCTTTGCCCGACGAAACTGGCTTTTGAGCTTTGCCTTCTTGCTCTTTTGCCCCTTTTTTCTTTTTGGCCTTTTTCTTGCCTTTCGAAAATGGCAGAAGACCTTGGCCTAGATCTTGCCAGGCGCCGACTTGGCCTTCGGTCAGCACAAATGTCAGGCGTCTCAAAGTCCGATCCACTTCATGTAGGCGTACTTGTACGCGGTCTCCCAAACGATAGCGTTGCTGACTGCCTTCGGGCCGCACTTCCAGCAGGGTCTCATTCCAACGCATGTAAGTGGAGCAGAGTCGAAATGGTACAAAACCTTCTAAACTATTGTCCAAGCGAACAAAAAAGCCTGCCGCCATCACGCCCGAGATACAAGCCTCAAAGTCTTGACCTATCTGTCCTGCCATGTAGCTTGTGGCCTTTTCTGCAAGGCTGGCGTATTCTGCCGCGCTCGCCCGCCGTTCTGTATCCGACACATGTTCTGCCACATCAATCGCCAGCTTGCCCCAATGCCGTTTGACCTTTTGGCCATGGAGCTGTCGCTTGATCACGCGATGCGTATGCAAGTCAGCATATCGGCGAATGGGTGAAGTGAAATGGCAGTAGTCGCGGAGGGCCAGGCCAAAGTGCCCCAAGGGTTCAGCTGCATAACGCGCCTTGCTTTGAGCCTCGAGTAAGCGTCTAGCCAGCAAGGCCTCTGCTGGGCAGCCTTGAATAGCTCGGGAGAAAGCGGCAATTTCTGTAGCTTTGGCAGGTTGACTAAAGCGCGATCCGTCCTTAGCCGCCACCCACTTTTCGGGTTGTCCCAAGCGTCGGCTTAAGTCTCCTAGATCTGCTAATTTGACAGGATCGGGGGCCTCGTGCACGCGATAAATAATCGGTCTTTTCAAGCGCCGATAGCGAGTCGCGACCGCTTCATTAGCCGCAATCATAAACTGCTCGATCAAGCGATTCGACTCTTGCTGCTCTCGGGGATAAACCGCCAGAACTTCCTTTTGGGGGCCGAGCTCAATTTTCGTCTCAAAGCTGCTGAATTCTAGCTGACCCGCCTGACTTCGAGCTCGCGCTAATTGTTGGGCTAAGTGGCGCAGAGCCTTCAAGCTTAGCTGAGCCTCTGGATAGATGTCATCCAGGCTTGGCTCAGAGGCTCGACTCGGCGCCTCCTCGCCTAAGCCATCTTGATCCCAATAATCAAAAAGTCGCTGCACCGTTTCATAGTCAGCGCGAAGCTTGCTGATGATCAAGCTCTCAAAGACTTCGCTCTGACGCAAGCGACCCGCTGCATCATAGTCCAATCGCACGGACAGCGCCAAACGCGTGGCACCTGGATTCAAGCTGCACAAACCATTACTTAGCACAGGTGGCAGCATCGGCAGAACCTGACCCACAAGGTAGACCGAATTTCCCCGTCGTCTCGCTTCTAGATCTAGAGCACTATCTTCACTGACATAAGCCGCCACATCAGCTATGTGAACCCACAGGTGACGCCCACCATCTGCCAAACTCTCGATAGAAAGGGCGTCATCAATGTCGCGTGTATCCTGCCCATCTATGGTCAGCGTAAAGAGATCTCGCAGGTCCAAACGCCCCTGCTTTAAGGCTTCTTGGACGCTGTCTTCATCCAGCTCCGCTGCCATGCCCTGGATTTCTTTTTGGACGGCTGCAGGGAATTGGGATGGCAGGGCGTATTCTTCAATAATGCTTTGTATCGCCACATCGGGATCTTCAGGATCTCCCAAAATCTCCAGAAGATGGCCGCGCAAAGGACTCGTATCCAAGTGTGTTTCTAGCTCAAAGCGCACCAAAAAGCCCTCAGGGCAGCCCAGAGCTGTCGGATCAAGCTTGACCTCAGGCAGACGCTCTGGTCCTCGCACCACAGCCCAGGCCTCTCGTCGCCCAAAAGATTCTCGTTGGCGAACAACACCCAGCAACTTGCTACCTGGGCCTGGGAGCGGCTGTAACGCTTCTGAAGGCGCTGGCGATGGCGCCTTAGCCTCCTGCTGGCTCGGTGTCAGGGCTAGCGTTTTTTCTTTTGCTTCTGGCCTTTGATCAGTCTGCCGTTTCCGGGGTCTTTTTTTCATCTTCTTTCCTCAAATCGTTGCCCAATCCCTTCACACACTGTTTCATGCCAAAATGGGCTCATCCATCACTTGGGCGGCTGTTCTTCCTGTGCAACTTACAAAAAGCACCGCTTAGAGCGGTGCTTAAAGTGCGGGTTTCGTGTTTCGAAAGTAGCATCAGATCGATGTCATGGCGTAAAGCGTGATGTTCAAAATAATGAAAACAATGGCCAACACCGTCGTCAACTTTTTGAGCGTGGCATCCATGGCTCGACCCTTGTTCTTGCCGAAGAAAGTCTCGGCCGAACCACCGATCGTACCCAAGCCACGAGCATTACCTTCTTGCATAATAACGAGCGCAATTAAAGCGATGCAAAGCAGTGCATCCAACACTGCGATAAAATAGACCATATCTACCATCCCTACTTATAGATAATCGGGGATATAATAACAGTCTCGCCGCATGCCTTCAAGCCTTCTATAAGGCTCGAGAACGCAGATTGAAATGACGTTTTCGCTAGCTTTGGTGAGTTGAATCACGAAAGGTCTTGCACGCCTATATGAGCAAATCGCACCCTCCGCACAGCAGCCACTCGCCTCAGCGCGGTCGCATGACACGCCTGCTCATCCCTGCGATTGCCCTCCTCCTTTTTCTTATCCTCTTTTCGAGCATTTTCCCTATTTCTAGCTGGCACCCTATTTTTTCAAAAGCGGCTTATAACCTCAGCAATGTCTTTGCCTTGCCAGGTCACCGCCCCGATGACAAGGCTCGTCTTCGCCAGGCGAGCTATGACCTAGACCTGAAGAATCCAGCCCTTTATCGCAACACCCAGCAGCGCGCTTCCGAAGCCTCCAAAGACCCTACGCTGAGTTCTGAGGCCCTCCAAAAGCGGCGAGAAAGCATGGGCGATTTCTATGTGGAGCTGCCAGGCAATGAGCGTCGACCCAAAGCTGAACGCCCTGCAGTCAAGGCTCTCTACGTATCGCGGCTTGTGCTAGACAAGGGTTTTAGCCGCCAGGAAGTCAATCAATTCCGCGAATATCTCAAGGCACTCAGGGCGGGGCAACAGGTCGATAAGCCCAAAGCTAGCCCCTTGAGTCAAGCTCTTGCCCTCGCCTTAGAGACGGAGATCAACAGTTTTGTTATCGATGTCAAGGACGACATAGGAACTTTGAGTTGGGCGAGCCACAACGCAGGCATTCGCAAAATTGCCCCCTACCAATCGGACTTCGATACATGGAAAACCTTCTTCAACCTGGCACGCGAAAATAAGATCTACATGATCGCCCGCATCACAGCCTTCAAGGATCCCTTCCTCGCCCATAAGTTTCCTGAGCACGCCATCCAACTCAAAAATGGCGGTCCATATAAAGATGGCAATGGTGAGGCCTGGGTCAATGCCTTCGATCCTTTCACTTGGAAATACAATGTTGCCGTCGCAGAAGAAGCGATTTTGCGGGGTTTCGACGAAGTGCAGTTCGACTATGTCCGCTTTCCTGACAATGCTGCCTATTACAACAAGGTCACCGTCTTTCCCCACCGCAACAATCGCAGCAAGGCCGAAGCTATTGAAGGTTTCCTCAACTTTGCCAAAGAAGAAATGAGCGACTATGGCGCCAACATTGCAGCTGACTTGTTCGGTATTGCAACCGCGAGCTGGGATGGTCAGCCCGAAGACATAGGTCAAGTCTGGCGCAAGGTCACCCGCCATGTCGATGCCGTTTGCCCCATGCTCTACCCCTCTCACTATAGCGAGGGCTGGTATGGCTTCAAAGACCCTGTAGCCAACCCTTATGGCGTCATCCGTGGTGCCCTGCTCGAAGCTGTTGAGCTAAACGCTTCGCAAGCCTCACCTGGGGATATTTGCCCCTGGTATCAGTGCTTTGATTCTGGCCATGTTGAATATGGCCCTGACCTCGTCGCCCAGCAAGTCAAGGCTGGTCGCGAACTGGGCATCGATGCCTACATGCTTTGGAATGCTTCGTCGGTCTACGATCCCCTAACCATCTTTGCCTGCGAAAATCAGCCGCTGATATCCCCAGATATTCCAAGGCTGGACAGCCAAGGCCAAGAAGTTGACCTCTTGGGGCATGGTGCCATTGAAACTTTGATGCGCTGGCTTGAAGGCTTTAGCCAGAAAAAATATCGCATTCCCTACCTGCTCACAGCTGTCGATGGGCGAGAGAGCTCCTATGCGCTCTACGCCCAAGAACTCGAGAAAATAAAGTTCGGCTTAGATGCCTGGGAACTCGTCGAAATCAGCGAAGTCGCTCCCAATCAATACAAAGCCAAACTTAATGTGCGTTGGGAAAGCCAAGATTACACCTATGACATTCAAGAAATCGATCTCAATATCATCAAGGAGCAGCACGTTTTTAAGATTCAACCAAGGCGCGATTATGTCACGTTAGCCTTAAAAGCGCGAGAACGGGCTTTGTCACAAACGGCGACAAGTTCCTGACAGGTCTCTGACAGGTCTCTGACAGGTCTCTG
>JAEZYR010000147.1 GCA_023442635.1 Bacillota bacterium
CGCGCTATGCCTTTTTGTGTTTTGGATGAGATCGAAGCAGCTTTGGACGAAAGCAATGTCTTTAGGTTTAATCAATACATTAGGCAATACAGTTCAGAGACACAGTTTATTTTGGTTACCCACCGACGTGGGACAATGGAGGCTGCTGACAGCCTTTATGGCGTCACCATGCAAGAACGTGGCGTATCGCGAGTGATTTCTATGCGCCTACAAGATGGAGCGCCTGAAACCTAAGTGGCAACTCATGACCAGCAAATTGTGATGAGGTATAGCCCGACAGAATGAAATGGTTTATAGTGCATTGTCTGCATCCATATAGGTGGAAGGAGGGCATATATGAATTTATTCGATAAATTTCGTCAAGGACTGACGCGCACCCGAAATTTCTTTTCAGACGGCTTTAAGCAGATTCAAGTTGCGATGGGTCGTTTTGATGAAGAGCAGCTTGACGAGCTTGAAATGCTTCTCATTCAGGCCGATGTTGGCTTTGAGGCCACCGAGCAGATGATGGGCGGTTTGCGCCAGGCTATGCAGCAGGAACGACGAGAAGATCAGGCCTTTGTGATAGATTACCTGCGTCAATCCATGCTGCATATTCTAGGGGAGAAGCGGCATCTTCAACTACAAAAGGGTGCACTGAATATCTTGCTGATGGTTGGCGTCAATGGCTCGGGAAAAACCACTACAACGGGCAAATTAGCAGCTAGGTATAAGCAAGAGATGAGCGTTCTCTTGGCGGCCGCTGATACCTTTCGGGCAGCTGCAATTGAGCAACTCGCCCACTGGGCCGAAATAAACCGAGTCCCTTTGGTGCAACACGAAGCTGGCTCGGACCCTGCTGCTGTTGTTTATGATGCCATCCAAAAGGCTAAACGAGAGAAGAGCGACTTACTGATTATTGACACGGCAGGCCGTCTCCACAACAAGCAAAATCTGATGGATGAATTAGCCAAGATCCGTCGGATTATCAATAGAGAAGCCCCTGAGGCCAAAACCCAAACTCTCCTTGTTTTGGATGCTACCAGCGGACAAAATGCGTTACACCAAGCTCAACGTTTCAGCGAGATTTCAGAAGTGACAGGCTTGGTATTGAGCAAATTAGATGGCAACGCCAAGGGAGGTATTGCATTGGCCGTTCGCGCTCATATGCCAGACATTCCCATCTTTTTGGCTGGCCTGGGTGAAGGTGTCGAAGATCTCATGGATTTTGATGCAGCAGCCTTTGTACAGGCACTTTTACCTTCCGATGCTTTAGCCGAAGAGGCTGAGACAGAGCGCCAAGTTGTACAGGCCATCTCTGAAGGGGAGGAAGCCTGGCCTACGCTAGCCCCAGAAGGAAAGCATGAAGATCTTGCACGAGACACAACTTTGCCACCTTTAGCAAAGACAAGTTTTTCTGCTTTGCCTGTTTCACAAAATAGGGAAGAAATAGACCAGGTAGTCGGCTTAGATGAACCCGCACAGGTTGAGCCAGATGAATCTTCTTCGGAACAAATAGAAATAAACGAGCAAGCTACCGATCACCCAAGTCGTGAAAAAAGTCTAACAGAAGGTCGAAAGCCCTTCTGGAAGCAGTTATTTGGAGGAAAATCAAAATGAGCAATGTTCAGAACCAAGCTGTTTTGACAGCTAGTGGACCAGACCGTCCTGGCATTATGGCTTGCTTAACGCAAGTTTTGGCCGAGCATCAGGTCAATATTATTGACATTAACCAAAGCATTTTTCAGGGCGATCTTTTTAACATGATCATGCTCATCGATCTCGAAAAGGCAGATCTAGACTTGCCGAGCCTTGAATCTGCGCTCAAGGGCTTAGCTGAGAAACTGAATTTGAATCTTATCTTGCGGCACGCTGAAGTTTTCCGTGCCATGCACCGTATCTGAGGTTTTCCATGTTTGAACGTCATGAGATTTTCCAGACACAGCGCATGTTCGCTGAAGAACATCTAGATCTTCGAACGGTTACGATGGCCATCAACCTGCTAGATTGTGCGGGTGATCAGGCTGATACCGTCGCCGACAAAATATACGATAAGATTTGTCGTTTGGCTGAGAAGCTGGTTCCAGTTACGGAAGCTATTGGCCAAGAATTTGCAGTTCCTATCATCAATAAGCGCATATCGGTTACGCCTATTGCCATGGTTGGGGCAGGACTCAAGCGTGTAGAGGACATGGTCAAATTGGCCAAAAGCTTGGATCGGGCAGCCAAAACGGTAGGCATTAACTACATTGGCGGCTACTCAGCCTTAGCCCAGAAAGGTCTATGTCCAGCTGATCGCTTGCTGATGGAGAGCCTACCCCAAGCCCTCAATGAGACGGAATGTGTTTGTTCTTCTTTCAATTTAGCTTCTAGCCGATCGGGTATCAATTTGACTGCAGTTCGAGATGTGGCGCCCTTGATTTTGGCTACAGCAGAGGCATCTAGAGCTAGCAAGGGCTTTGCTTGCTCTAAAC
This sequence comes from Bacillota bacterium, assembly GCA_023442635.1. GTDB lineage: Bacteria > Bacillota > Clostridia > Saccharofermentanales > Fastidiosipilaceae > JAEZYR01. The sequence goes on from JAEZYR010000147.1 coordinate 2,454, forward strand.
TCGTTTTATTTGCCAATGCGCCAGAAGATAATCCATTCATGGCAGGAGCCTTTTGTGGTCCTGGTGAACCAGAAGTTTCACTCAATATCGGTGTGAGTGGCCCAGGCACCGTGCTGGCTGCTTTAGAGCAATTGCCAGACGACGCGCCCATCGATCTTGTCTCGGAATGCATCAAGCAAACCGCCTTCAAAATTACACGTATGGGTCAGTTGGTTGGTCAAGAAGCATCTAAGCGTCTAGGTGTACCGCTGGGAATTCTCGATCTTTCTTTAGCACCGACACCTAGCGTTGGCGATTCCATCGCGCGCATCGTCGAAGCGATCGGCATAGAGCACTGCGGCGGCTGGGGAAGTACTTGCGCGGTGGCACTCATGAATGATGCCGTCAAAAAGGGCGGCATGATGGCAGCCTCTCAGGTAGGAGGCCTCTCTGGGGCCTTTATCCCAGTCAGCGAAGACGCAGGGATGGTTGAAGCCGCTCAAAATGGTAGCCTAAAACTCGAGAAGCTCGAAGCGATGACCTGTGTTTGCTCTGTGGGTCTCGACATGGTGGCCATCCCAGGAGATACGCCAGCCGATATCCTGGCGGGCATCATAGCTGACGAATTGGCTGTCGGAACATTTAATAACAAGACGACAGCTATTCGTATCCTACCGATACCTGATGGTAAACCTGGCGACCTCATTCCCTTCGGGGGACTTTGGGGCGACGCCTCTGTTATGGAGGTTAACCCGAGTCGCGCAAGTCGCTTTGTCCAGCGAGGAGGACAGGTTCCTGCTCCCATCCACAGCTTCAAGGGTTAAAGCTCGCTCATAAGTATTAGTCATGAAATACGCTCGGCTTTTCGGGTGTATTGGAAAGGTTTATACATGTCATTTCGTGCACAATTCGCTCGTTTTACGGGTCGTTTGATCTTTCGATCGATGCTCTTGCTAGGACGTCAGGCCTCAGCTTTACCTGGAGCCGTAGCGCTCAAACTCGATCCACATATTCTTGCATACCTTTCACAGGGGCGAGAAATCGTTTGCGTGACGGGAAGCAATGGCAAGACGACGACCACCGCTCTGATTACGCAGCTTCTAGAGGAGAGCCGCAGCGTGCGGAGCAATGCTTTTGGAGCCAATCTTATTCAAGGCTTGGTCACAACGATGCTGATGAGTGATAAAGGGGAGAGCTTAGTCTTAGAAGTTGATGAAGCGACCCTACCCAATGTTACGGCGCAGCTAGAACCCAGAGTGGTTGTGGTTACCAATATTTTTAGAGATCAGCTCGATCGATATGGTTCGACAGATCATGTGCGCGACTGCATAGCCAGAGCTCTGAAAGATTTGACGTCGGATAGCCATGTTGTACTTTGTGCCGATGATCCGAGTGTGGCAAGCCTAGCAGGGGAAACGTCTGCGCAATGCCATTACTTTGCAGCCGCTGAGAATGAACTGCGCCCCGAAGAGGGTCAAGAGGAAGCGCCAGCTGCTTACTGCCCCCATTGCCACACCCGTCTGAACTATGATGCGCATACAATCGCTCAAATGGGGCGTTACCACTGTCCTGAGGGTGATTTTGATTGGCCTGAAGCCGATTTGTTGGTGAGCAGTCAAGAGTTAGCGCAGGCGACACGCACACAGCGCTCTACAGAGACGGAACTCAGCTTCACCCAGAAATCACAGGGGGAGACATTTAAAGTTAAATTCCCCTTGAGAGCTCTTTATAACGGCTATAACGCAGCTGCTGCCTTGTTGGCGGTTTCAGCTTTGACGGGGCGGCAAGTTATGCAATTAGCTCCGGATCTCAGCCGCATGCAGGCCGCCTTTGGACGGCAGGAGCGTTGGAGTAAAGACGGCAAAAGCCTTTGCTACTTACTCATCAAGAACCCCGCAGGTTTTGAAGAAGCTTGGCGTCTTTTGGCAGAGACACAGGATATCGGTGCTTTGGCCTTCTTCATTAACAACGAGGTGGGGGATGGACGTGATCCCTCCTGGGTTTTTGAGGCTAGAATTGAACACATTCAGCTGCCAGACTATCCTGTAGGTATCGGCGGTCGATGCAGAGATGTTCTAGAGAAAAAGTTAGCACCTTGCTTCAAAGAACCCCTTCAAAAAGCCGAGCAGGATGCCGCTTTGGTCGAGCGCCTATTCGAGCTTTGCCCCCCAGGCAAAACGCTGTATCTCTTGCCAAACTATACGGCTATGATGGAACTCAGAGCGGCTCTAGCGCCAGCTTTCCACATGGATGCCCGTGTGCGCTAAGTCTCCAATAAATCATGAGCCTTATACCTGCGTGATCGCAGGTGCTAGTGGTACCTTAGGCCGAGCGATTTACCAGCACTACTTACAGGCGGATCCTGCCTGCCATCTCTTGCTTTTGGCTCATCGGCATGGAGCAAGCCTTGAGGCGGAAGTGGCCTCGCTTCCTAAATCTGAGCAGGCACGATGTCGAGTCCTAGCATCTCCTTTGACGCTAGGGGACGACTTCAGTCAGCAATGGACATCTCTTCTGGCCAGTTTTCCGACGATCCGTCAGGGGATTTATGCTGCTGGTCAGGCTCATTATGCTTTGATACAGGATCTTGATCCCCTGGCCTGGAAGGAGCTTGAGGAGGCTAATCTGAGCTCCGCCATAGCCTTTGCGCAAACGCTACGGCCTTATTTAATCCATCAAGATGGTGCAGCTCTGCTATTTTTGACTTCGATTTGGGGGCGAACAGGCGCAGCTGGTGAAGCTGCTTATAGCGCTCTCAAGGCAGCTGTGATGCGCTTGGCTGAAGCTCTGGCTCAAGAGTGGGGGCCTAGTGGTGTTAGAGTTAATAGTGTTGCACCTGGCTTTATCGAAAGCAAGATGAATGCACATTTTTCATCTGAGGAAATTGAGGCCTTTGTACAAGACTTACCGATCTCGCGCTTGGGGCAAGCAGAGGAAGTGGCAGCACTCGTATATTGGCTCCAATCAGATGCCGCTTCTTATATAACTGGTCAAGTTATCGGTATTGACGGCGGTTACGTGCTATAGTGATATGCTTAGTTATCAAAGCCAAACACCTTATAGCGCACAAACGATTATCTTAGGTGATTGACTCAAAAGGATAGACCATTGCGTAGATATACGCTATTTGAGGAAGCATAATGCTAAAAGAAGAGCAAAAAGTGCAAACAAAAATCATGGAACAGGTGCGACACCTTCACGGTGAAGGCCGTTTTTATCATATCCTGACCTTTGGATGTCAACAAAATGATCACGATTCAGAGATTTTAGCGGGATTTTTGGAACAAATGGGTTACCGAAAGGCCGCTTCACTTGAAGAGTCAGATCTCACCATCCTAAATACCTGCTCAGTACGAGCGAATGCGGATGGACGCTTTTATGGTAACTTAGGTCTGGTCAAACATGCCCGAGACAAATATAAGCAAGGGCAGATGCTAGTCGGCGTATGTGGCTGCATGACGCGGGTTGCCGAACATGTCGAACGTCTCAATGCTTCTTATCCTTGGGTTGACCTCGTTTTTGGCACCAATGACTTGCATCGCTTGCCCGAATTGCTTCTTCGTCGCTTGGAGGGGAGTCGGCGCGTCTACGACATCTCAAATGAAGATGTCATCGTAGAAGACTTACCCGTTATTCATGAACGGCGGCATCGCGCCCTGGTTTCTATCATGTATGGATGCAATAACTTTTGTTCTTATTGCATCGTTCCTTACACTCGTGGACGCGAAAGAAGCCGTTCCGCAGAGGCAATCGTTGCTGAAGTCCGAGAGCTCGTGCACCAAGGCTTCCAAGAGGTAATGCTGCTGGGTCAAAATGTCAATTCGTGGCAAGACCAGGGACAGCGTTTCCCTGATCTCTTGGCGGCTGTCGCCGAGACGGGCATACCCCGATTGCGTTTTATGACTTCTCATCCGAAGGATATTTCTCCTCGCCTGTTAGAAGTTATGGCTCATCATCGCAACATTGAGCGGCACCTTCATTTGCCTCTTCAGAGTGGTAGCGATGAAATCCTTAAACGCATGAATCGTCATTACAATATCGAGCATTATCTCGCGCAGGTCGATCTAGCTCGAAAGCTTATGCCAGATCTCGCTCTGACGACAGATATCATTGTAGGCTTCCCTGGCGAACGCGAAGAAGATTTTCAGAAGACTTTAGATGTCGTTGGACAAGTTCGCTATGACAGCGCTTATCTTTTCCAATACTCGCCGCGTTATGG
>JAEZYR010000016.1 GCA_023442635.1 Bacillota bacterium
GTCTGGCCACGGCTGGCATGGCCATCATCGGTCAGACTTATGGCAGCGGCGACATCCACCGCGTCAAGCAAATGTCGCTGCAGGTCTTTTTCTTCGGCCTCGCCCTCGGCCTTTTTTGCGCTCCGACCCTCGTCGTCATCGCCAAAATTCTGTCCGATCGCCTCGCCGATCAGGAGCTCGGCCACGCCGTCTTTCTTTACCTAGCCTGCTACTCCGTCTCAACGCCCTTTGCCTTTATGGCGGCTATTTTCAATGCCATCAAAAACGCCACAGGACAGCCAGAAGCAACACTCTACCGCATGAGCATCTTGCTGGTGCTGAAGCTGATCTTCAACAGCCTTTTCTTGGCCTTGCTCCACTGGGGTGTCGTGGGCGCTGCGGCCGCTTCTTTCTGCTCTTACATCATCATCGGCATTTGGATGTACTTTGACCTCTTCCGCCGTCGAGACGAAATGCGACTGGATCCTAAGGGCTTTCGCTTCCACAAAGAAAGCTTGCAAAGCCTGATCAAGTTGGGCATCCCAGCCATGCTTTCTTCGATGATGATCAACCTCGGCTTCTTCCTGATCAATAACGAGATTGTCTCCTATGGCACCGTCGTCTTTAACGCCCAGACCATTTCCTCTAACCTGAACTCGCTGACCTTTACGGTACCCTCTTCGCTCTCCACGACCATTACGACGCTTGTCTCCATCAAAATTGCCGCAGGCCGCCTCAAAGACGCGAAGAAGGCCTTCTTTCAGGGTCTGTTGCTGGCTTTGAGCCTGGGTGCCATCTTGCTGGTTCTGTTCCTCGCCTTTGCAGATCCGCTCGTTGGCCTTTATCTGAACAACCCCAAAATGCCCTTGGAATTGCGCCACGAGATTCGCGATTTGGCCATTGAGGCGCTGAACATTTACACCTTCTCCATCATCGGCTTCGCCGTGGTCATGGCCTGTCAGGGTGCCTTTATCGGCCTTGGCAGAACCCGCCTCCCCCTGCTCGGCGGCATCTTGCGCATTTGGCTTTTCCGCTACCTCTTCATCCTTGTATTCAAAAGCAGCATGGGTGTTTTTTCCGTCTTTTATGGCAATTTGTTCTCCAATGTGATGACGGGCATTTTGTTCTTCATCATTTTGATGCGCATCGATTGGCAAAAGGGTCTGCTCGTCGCAACGCCCAGTTCTAGCGCTAGCACGACAGCTGAGAACCCCTTAGACGAAGCGCCAGGCATCGAACAAGCTACAGCGCCCCTGGCATCTGAGCCAGGTCCTGCCATGACCGCCGCCATAACGGAACAGGCCAAAGAAGCCGTGGCCGAGATCGAGGATGCCCTCCAGGCAGAAGATCCAGACCCCGTTGCCAGCGAAAAACCTGGGTCAGACACGGTTGACCCAGGCTCGAGCGCTAAACCAGGGCAAGGCAAGGATTGACCGATGCCTCTGAATGGCGGCTGTTCTGTTGGGGCTGCTGGCGAAGCCTCAAATCTCCTCTTCTTCAAGCAAAAAGTGCCTTTTGTAAATGACTTGCATGTCAGCTGGCATTTTGCCGCTGCTCAAGTCTTTCACTTCCTCCGCCTTTTCGCCTGCCAACAACGCCTCATAGAACCAGCACTTGAATCGGAGCATGTCTCGCACATCTTGCATACGGGCTATCTCCTCCTCAACTTTAGCTTCTTGCTGCTTGAAGAGCCGATAGCGCTGCTCATAAGTCTCCGCCCCTTCCTGACTCCACAGAATGAATTGGCGAATATCCTTAATCTCCAAGCCTGATTTTTTCAGACATTCAATGAGTTTCAGCAGTTCTACATCTCGCTCACTGAAGAAACGCTGACCGCCTTTGCGCTCTAAATGAGGGAAAAGGCCTTCTTTGTCGTAATAGCGCAGGGTCGAAACAGGCAGCGAAAAGCGTTCGGCAACGTCGCCGATTTTGTAGGACATCAAAACCTCCTGAAAAGACTTGACCTAAAGTCAACTTTAGCTTCTATGATGATAGCAAAACAAGACCAAGATGCCCTAGATTTCCTGGACTTAGTAGCGAACAGGTAAAGGCTGGTCAGAAAGGAGCAACTATGCAATACACCAAACTGCCCCATAGTGATATTGAGGTGTCCAAAATTTGTTTGGGCGGCATGAGCTTTGGCCAAAAGATGGAGGGCTGGCACCAATGGGTTATCGGAGCAGACGAAAGCAAGGCCGTGATAGCCAGAGCCATCGAGCAAGGCATCAACTTTATAGATACGGCTAACGTTTACGCCAAAGGCACGAGCGAGACCATCATCGGCCAAGCCCTCAAAGAGCTCGGCATTCCTCGGGAAAAAGTGGTCTTGGCCAGCAAGGTCTTTTTCAATAAGGGTGGCAGCTCAGCCCAAGCCATTCACCGCGAAATCGACGGCAGCTTGCGCCGTTTGGGTACGGACTACCTGGATCTCTATATCCTGCATCGTTTTGACTACAACACACCCATCGAAGAAACGCTCTCGGCTCTGCACGAGCTAGTCAAAAGTGGCAAGGTTCGGACTATCGGGGCAAGCGAAATGTATGCCTACCAGTTTCACCATATGATCCATGCTTGTGCCCAAAACGGTTGGACGCCTTTTTCGACCATGCAATGCCACTATAACCTGCTCTATCGTGAAGATGAGCGAGAGCTTTTGCCCCTGTGCCGCGACTATGGGATCTTACCTACGCCTTACTCTCCTTTGGCATCTGGGCACTTAGCGCGTGCAACTTGGGATAGTCCTTCGGTGCGTTCAACAAGCGATCAGACTATGAAGGGCAAGTATGACCCTGGCAAGGATCTAGACCTGCCCATTATTGCCCGTGTTCAAGAACTGGCCGAGCGTTACGAGCGGCCTATGTCGCAAATTGCCTTGGCCTGGCATTGGGCTCGTCATGATGCCGCCCCGATCGTCGGCTGCTCCAAACCCGAAAGAGTCGACCAGGCTGTAGCCGCCTTGTCTATTCAGTTGAGCGAAGAGGACCTCGCCTATCTAGAAGAACCCTATCAGCCGCATAATCTTGTGGGGCCCCTCGCTCGCCCGAACGAAAAGGGACTAGCCGGTTCAAGTCGTCATCCTGAGCAAAAATAAAGCAAAGGCCCACAGCCCCCATACATTTTCATCCTGGCTAGCTTTCGCCCTCAGGGCTGGGGCTAGCCTGCCTTTATGTCAGGCAGAACAGCTTTCTGTCTAAACTGCCTTATCATCAAGTCATGGACGAAAAAATCTTAACCCTCAAAAAATGGCTGGATGAGTCTTCTCGCGTGGTCTTTTTCGGCGGTGCAGGGGTCTCTACAGCGAGTGGCCTCCCCGACTTTCGCAGCGCCGACGGCCTCTATCGCCAACACCAAAAACTAGCTAAGCAAAGCGGTCACAAGCCTATCTGGGCTGACTTTGAGCCTGAATACTTGCTCAGCCGTGCATGCTGTCAGCGCCAGAACCCTATTTTTCTCCGCTATGTGCTGGACGTCCTCTATGCCCCAGATGCCGAACCCAATCTCGTGCATCGGACGCTGGCAGCTTGGGAAAAGTTAGGCAAACTCAGCTATGTCATCACCCAAAACATCGATCGCTTGCATCAAAAGGCTGGCAGCCAAAGGGTTTGCGAGCTGCATGGTTTTTTGGGCGACCTCTATTGCCCTAGTTGTCAGGCGCATTTTAGCCTCCAGAGCCTCGCCGAAAAATTCCAAGACGCGACACAGCCGCCCTGCTGCCCTCTCTGTGCTGGCCCGCTCGATAGCGATGTTACCCTTTATGGGGATCCCCTCGACACCTCTGCGCTAGAGACGGCCTCCGCTGCCATTGCCAGCGCCGACTTGCTCATCGTGGCTGGCACATCCTTGTCGGTCTATCCTGCGGCCGCCCTACCAGACCTATACCCTGGGGATCGGCTCGTCCTGATCAATCAGAGCCCTACGGCGCAAGACAGACGCGCCAATCTCCTCATCCACGAAGACATGAACAAAGTCTTTGCCGCGCTTGCCTAGCAGCTGGCACCTGAGACTTCGCGCACCTCGCCACCCAAAAACAAGGCAGAGCCAACAGGGTCTCTGCCTTGTGTCTGTGTCCATAGCTTCGGCCAACGCTGTGTTAGCCCTCCTTGCGTTGCAGCAGGACGGCCACAATCACGATCAGGCCTTTGAAGGCCGCCCGCAAAAAGGGCGGTACGCCAAAGAGCGTCAGCAAGTTATTCATGACCGCGATGATCAGCATGCCGAGAACCGACCCGATCATGCTGCCACGCCCACCCGACATACGCGTACCGCCGACAATAACAGCCGCTATGGCGTCCATTTCGTAGCCGCTGCCAGCGCTAGCAAAGTCCATCGAGCCCAGGCGCGCAACCTGAATAATCGAAGCCGCCGCCACCAAAAAGCCGACGATGGCATAAACGGCCGCCCGCACGCGCTGCACGGATATGCCGCTCAAGCGGGCCGTTTTGGCATTAGATCCGACGGCGTAGACCTGACGCCCAAAGGCCGTACGCGAGGCTAGCAAGTGCAAAAGGACGGCCAAAATCGCCCAGTACAAGATGGGCAGAAGATAAAAAGGGCCAAGCGGCGTGTTCGCAATTTTGACGAAGCCAGCAGGCACCGTCGGCATGGCCTTTTGCATCACATGCTGCGTCACCGAGCGGAAGATCTCCATCGTGCCTAACGTCGCGATAAAGGCTGGTATTTTGCCCCAAGCGATCAGGGCGCCATTGAGCAAACCCAGCAAAAGGCCAAAAGCCAGCCCCACCACAATGGCGATAGCGTAGGCGGCAGGCCCTGTAATCCCCAAATGCGCCAAAAAGCCTTGAGCAGAGCCATCAATAAGGGTCATGACCAAGGCGCCGACCGCTACGAGGGTTGAGCCTACCGACAAATCGATGCCAGCCGAAACAATGGCCAGGGTCATACCCAGAGCGATAATGCCAACAGGGGCATTGTTGCGCAGGAGATTGACCCAGTTATTCAGCAGCAAAAAAGCCAGATCGCCCAGATTCTGCCAATGGCCGTTAGCTACCATCACAGCGGTCTGGACGAGCACCATCAGCAATAAAACCCAAGCTGTGCCAAATAGCGGATTGCGCTGCCAACTTTGGCGGACTCGCTGCCATACGCTGAGGGAAGGCGCCTTTGCTTTCGTTGTTTCCATGCCGATCTCCTTTTTCTCCTGCTCGTTGCTGATCATCGTGCTAAGGCTCGTTACCTAAGTCAGAAGCCGCCAGCTCGTTTTTAGCTTGTGGCAGTCTCGTCTTCGCGGCTAGGCCGCCCAGAAAGTGGCTTGGGGTCTGCCAAGCTCCCCGTGGCCAAGGCCATCATCTTTGCTTCGGTCATTTCTTCGCGAGAAAGCTCACCAGCCAAGCGCCCGTGATAGAGCACCAGAGCGCGGTCAGCTAGGTGGATGATCTCCTGGGCTTCACTCGATAGCACGATGATGCCAACACCCTCTGCGGCTAAGCGGCTGATGATGTCATAGATTTCTTCTTTGGCTCCTACGTCCACCCCCTGACAGGGGTTATCCAGGATCAGAACCTTCGGCGCCACTTCAAGGCACTTCGCGATCACGACCTTTTGCTGATTGCCGCCCGATAGTGAGGTGATAGGGTCCTGGTAGCTCCCCAGCTTGATGCGCAGAGCCTTTTCTTGCTTCTCAAAAGCGGCATCGCGAGCTTTCGCATCCAAAAGCAGGCCTTTTTGATATTGGCGAAGCGTCATGAGGCTGGCATTTTCGACAATGCTCATATCGGGTACGATGCCGTTTTCTTTTCGATCACGGGGCACATAGGCCAAACCAGCAGCCAGAGCCGCATGGGGGGAGGCAAAATGACAGGGTTGGCCTTGCCAAAAAATTTCACCTGTCGTATAGGGCCGATCGCCATAAATAGCTTGCACCAGCTCGCGCCGTCCATCACCCAGCAAGCCGCTGATGCCGAGCACCTCGCCAGCCCGTAAGCTAAAAGATATGTCGTAAAAATGCCGCTGATCGCTCAAGCCACTGACGCGAAGACACTCCGCCCCGAGCTTGATCTGACTTTGTTTTTTGGGGTCGGCAATGGCATGTCCCACCATGAGGCTGGCCAGCTCTTCTGGGCTCGTGTCTGCCACCTGGCCAGAAGCCACCATGACGCCATCGCGCAGCACCGTGTAGCGGTCACAGATTTGCATCACTTCGCGCAATTTATGTGAGATAAAGACGATGCCGACGCCCTCGGAAGCCAGGCGCCGCATCATGGCAAAGACGCGCTGAATTTCAGGCTCGTTGAGTGATGTCGTTGGCTCGTCCATGATGATCCAGCGAGCTTGCATCAAAAAGGCACGCGCAATTTCGACCAGCTGCTTGTAGGCGGGTTCCAACTCATCCAGCAAGGCCAAGGGGTCAATATCTAAGCCTAGGCGAGCAAAAAGAGCCTGGCTTTCTTGGATCATGGCTTGGCGCTTGAGCCAGCCCAAAACACCTTTGGGCTCGCGTCCTAGAAAGAGATTTTCGTAGACTGTCAGGTCATTGATAAGGCTCAGTTCTTGGTGGATAAAGGCAATGCCAGCCTGCTGAGCGTCAGCTGGTTTTGCGAAGTGTTGCACCTCGCCCCCCAGACGAATCTCGCCAGCATCAGCTTGCAAAACGCCACCCAAAATATTCATCAAGGTAGACTTACCTGCGCCATTCTCGCCCAAAAGAGCACAGATCATGCCTGGCTGAATCTCAAAATCGACAGCGCGCAATACCCGGTTGTGCCCGAAAGCCTTATCTATGGCTTGCATCGCAAGGCTCATGTCTCTTTTCTCGCCCTTTCCCTTGTCCTTTCCTGGCCTATCCCAAACAATCTCTGGCCTTAGGCCTGTTCGGCCACAGCCTCAATCTCGCACAAGGCGCCTTTGGGTAGGGTTTTGACAGCCACACAAGAGCGGGCTGGTTTGGACGTGAAGTACTTGGCGTAAACTTCGTTGAAAGCTGCAAAGTCCGCCATATCTGCCAAAAAGCAGGTCGTCTTGAAGACGGTTTCAGCTGTCGCACCCCCTGCCTCCAAAACAGCGATGACGTTGCGGCAGCTCTGCTCGGCTTGCGCCTGAATGCCTGCTGGCATCTCACCTGTCGTAGGATCTACGGGCAGCTGGCCAGAAGTGTAGACGATTTTTCCCACAATAAAACCCTGCGAATAAGGGCCAATAGCAGCTGGGGCCAAGGCCGTCTGAATTTCTTTCATGGCATGCTCCTCTATCTTCATCAATGGATATTTGTAAGGGCATGATAATACAAAGACCCTCAGCTGCTAAAGCCCACATCAAGCCTTTGCCTTAGCCCAGAGAGAAAAAAGCAGCAAAAAGCTGACTTTTGGGCAAAGCTGCTCAGCCCTTCATGTCTTCGTGGGCGCGGAACTTCGCCAGTGGATGTGGAAGGCTCGGGTCTAGACGTCCGACAATACCCTGTATCCCAAGCACCGTAACGGCTATAACCGCAATCGCCTTGAGAAACGGGTAAGCAGGGCAAGCCCACTGCAGCAAGAGCGCCATCAGCAAGAGGCAGATTTGCAAGACGAGCAAGTATTTGAACAGCCTGCCTCGAGCCTGTCCTTCTGTCTGGCGAAATAGCCCTGTCAAGCCACCAATCAAGGGCACAAAGCAGAGCACCGTAAAGAAGGTATAGTACAGCAGGGGTGAATATTCCGCAGGCAAAGCAGACATGGGGCGCGTCAGAAAATGCGAACCCACGGCCATGCCAGCAGCCGTGATGATGATGAGCCAATAAATAGAGCGTGTGATTTTCATGTAGAACCTCCTCGATCAAAGGCTAGCAAAAGCCCCAAGCTTGCTGCTCGGGGCTTTGGTCTGCCTGATGTCTGTTCAGCCTTGCAGCTGCCTTTTTGTGGCTGGCCTTGTGGCGTAACTTAATAGGGTGAGTTGGCATCCAAGTACTTGTCGACATTCTCGCGATCCACAATGGTTGTCGGGATAATGGTCGACTTGTCTTTGGGCTCTTGGCCATTCAGGATCTGGACAGCCAGTTCAACGGCATCCTCAACCATGGCTGGGGAATAGAGGGCGGACTGCAGCCAGATGTCCTTGTTTTTCTCGTCCTTCATGAGTTGGAACCAGCCCTGAGAGCCGCCGCCACCCGTCAAGACCTTGATGTCGCTACGGCCCGCATCGCGGATGGCTTGCAAGGCACCGATGGAGGTCTCATCGTCCATTGAATAGACCGCATCGACATGAGGGTTTGCAGTCAAAATGTCGGCCATGTCATTCAGGCCAGCTTCGCGGCTGAACTTGGTCGCATATTCGACGGTTTCCATCTCAGGTGCAATCTCCTTGAGGCGGGTCAAGAAGCCCTCTTTGCGCAGACGGGCAACCGAACCTGAGCTCGGCACATCTAAAATGACGACCTTGCCCTTGGGGCCGATCTTATCCACGATGTACTTCGCGCCCTGATAGCCCATGTCATAGTTGTCGCCAGCGACGCGATAGATGCCATCCACGTTGATCTCTAGGTCAAAATTGACAACCTTGACGCCGGCCTTGACCGCTTCTTGGATCGGGACTTCCATGCCCTCCCATTGTGGGAAGACGACAATGGCTTCAACGCCCCAGTTGCGCAGTTCATCCAACTGAGCTGTCATCTCAGCTGCGTTGCCGCTGGCCAAAACCTTGTATTCGATCTTGCCCTCTTCGGCCAAAGCCTTGCAGCGCTTTTCGGCGTGGTAGGCCAAAGCAGCCGTCCAACCGTGGGTAACCTGTGGCGCTAGCACACCGATCTTGTGCACCCCTTGCTTGGGCTGCTGACTGGCTGGCGAAGAAGCCTGTTGGCCCTCCCCAGATTGGGAAGCGGATGCCGAAGCCGATGCTGATTGGCTCTGGCTAGCCCCCTGGCTGTCCTTTGCAGGAGCTGCTTGGCCACCGCCACAAGCACTAAGTCCAAATGCTAGGGCTGCCCCCATCACGAGGCTTAAAACTCTCTTCATCATGTGTGATTTCCTCCAATGACTGCCTGTGCAGCAAAATCAACGGGAGCTAGTATAGCCAAAAACAAGCACAAAATCGTCTATTCTTCGCCAAAGTTCTGGTTATTCATGTATTTTTTCTCTCCCCGTTGCACTAGGAGCTGCGCTGCGTGCCGCGCTAGGCGTGGTTGGGGCCGCGCTAGGCGTTGCGCTAGGCGTGGTTGGAGCCACGCTTGACGTTGCGCTAGGCGTCGCGCTAGGTGCGGTTCGCTCCATCCGCCAACCAGGCTTGCTCGTCTTGAAAAGACTGCACCTGCCCAGACAACAGAGAGGCATCTGCCCTAAATACACAGAGATGCCCTAGAATCGAATCTTCTAGCCATGTGGCCGAAAGTGAAGGCTCATCCCCCCGCAAGACAGCCAAAAAATCCTCCACCAAACGCAAGTCGCCACCGCCATGTGACTTGCCCTCTAGGCCGTAGCGCGCTTCTTCCTCTGCCGTATTGTCAGCCTGAATGGTCTGCTCCCGATAGCCGCCTGGCGCATCCAAGTCCACTGTCCGCAAGGTAAAGGCTCGCTCTGAAAATTTGCCCTCTATCTCACCCAGTCGTCCCACAATATGGATGTCGCGTTCGGGTACGCTACAGCCCCCAATCATGTGAAGAACTGCCGTCGCCCCCGTCTCAAAACTCAGGGTGACGGTCTCGTGGTCGACGTTGTTTTTCTTGGCGAGCCAGGCGCAAACACCGTGCGGATTATCCGTTTCTAATGACTGCCGCCGCTCCTCGTCGCTCACCTCAGCCCTACCCTCAAAAGCATCCCAGACGTAGACCCTCCAGCTATTCGGGTGTTCGAGATAAAGCTTTTTGGCAGAAGCGATACAAGCGTCCTGATGTTGGCAAGCTGGCAAACAGCGCTCTGCAGCACCCTCTGGTCGGCTCTCAGCCTGATAAAAGAAGCTCGAACCTGCAGCGTAAACGGACGTTGGCTTGGCCTCCATAAACCAGGTTAACAAATCCATATCGTGGCTGCACTTTGCCAGCAGCATGGGAGCATGGCAAAGCTCGCGGTCCGCCCACTTGCCCCTCACATAGGAAACCAGCAAATGGTGGTAGGTCAAGCGCTCAGACAAGCGCATAAAAACGATGTCGCCCAGCACGCCCGAATTCAGCGTTTCTTTGATCTTCCGATAAAAGGGGGCATAGCGCAAAACATGGCAGACCATGATCCGATTCCCATACGTGCGCGCCGTCTCCACCAAAAGCTTCATCTCAGCTTCTGAAACAGCCAAGGGTTTTTCGAGGATCATGTCATAGCCACAGCGCAAAAGGGGGAGAGCTGTCGCCACATGCTGATGATCCATCGTGCCGTTGATAATAAAATCAGCGAGTCGGCCTCGGGCGGCAAGCTCTTCTGCCGTCTCAAAACACATGTCCGAGCCAAAACCAAAGCGTTCGGCCGTCAGGCGGCGGCGCTCAGGGTCTGGGTCGGCTACACCGACAATGCGCAGAGCTTCAGGATCTAATTCGCTATAGCTGGCATATAACAAAGAACGATGGCCGGCACCCACAATAATGGCGGTAAAGGGATGGCCAGAAGATGTCATGATAGAGAACCTCATCAGCTGTATTTTCTTAAATCTTACAAGCTAGCTTCAAAGATACAAGATCCAACAAAACTTAGTCGTGATATGCTTTTGAGCGGAAGACTCCCCAGAGTCTTTCCACCAAAGGAGATTCTAATGACGAGTAATCAGCCCTTAAATACCAGCAAAAAACGCCCTTGGTGGCAAGAAATATTGATCACCTGCCTATCGGTTCTTCTTCTTGTGGCGGCCTGGTGGCTATGGATTCGCCCCACGCAAGGTCAAGTGCGCCCCCTTCTCAAAAGCCAACTCTATCTCGCCAAAGTGGAGTCGATTCAACAGGCGGCCTTCTACGATCCTCAAGGCCAGCAATTGGACGAAAAGGCGGTCCAAAAGCGACTCGAACAATCTCAGCAACAGCAAAATTATGAGCAAGCAGGGATTGCGGCAGACCCTCTGTTAGGGCTCACGCGACAAGTCAGCTTTCGGGCGACTTTGCTCGAAGGTGAGAACAAGGGTAGCGAAGTCAATGCGACTCAAACGATTGATATCGCAGTCGCCAGCGCCCAAA
>JAEZYR010000031.1 GCA_023442635.1 Bacillota bacterium
GACTTGTAAGGTCGAAGAAGTGCCTTTAGCGCTTTTGTGGTCGACGCCTGGCCTTCTTCAGAGCCAGAACGAAGAGGCTATGATGAGCCCAGAAGCGTGGCAAGAACTGCTGCAGGCGACCGTCCGAAGTGCTTTGCGAGAACACCAGGATCAGCGGCAGGTGGAGGGCGAACGTTTGGCGGCGGACCTCTTGGCCAAGCTCGATACTTTTGAGACCCATGTTGCAGCCATTGAGGCGGCCTTGCCGAACCTGCTGACCCAATATCAGGAGCGCCTGCAGACCAAAGTTGCGGACTTGTTGACACCAGAACAGATGGCTGCGCTCGGGCAGGAGCGCATTGCTGTTGAAGTGGCGATTTTTGCAGATCGGACAGCTGTTGATGAAGAAGTGGTTCGCCTCCGTTCGCATATCGACCAATGCCGCGATTTGCTCCGAACCCAAGATCATGAGGCCGTCGGACGCAAGTTGGATTTTTTGATTCAAGAAATGTTGCGAGAGACCAATACGATTGGCAGCAAGGCACAGGACCAAGAGGTGACCCAGCATGTCTTGGATCTCAAAAACCTGATCGAGAAAATCAGAGAGCAGGTGCAAAACCTTGTCTGATGGGGCTTTTCATACACAGACCTTTATGCCTATTGGAGCTGGCAATGTCGTCAACCTGGAGCGTTGTGTGGCCATTGTGCAGGCGGATAGCGCACCTGCCAGACGCATGATCCAAGAAGCGAGAGATCGGCAGCTGCTTATCGACGCCTCCTCAGGACGAAAAACACGCGCGGTTCTTGTTCTGGATAGCGAGCATATACTGCTTTCGGCTTTGACTGTCGAAGAACTCAGCCGCGCGATGCAAGTGGAGAGCCAGGCCGCAAGTCAAGGCTAAAGCATGGACGAAAGCGAGCTATCCTGGGCGCAAGGGATCGCTGAGCCAGCTGGTACAAGATGACAAGAAAGCCTTTCATGGCGAAGGAGAAGTGGGCAAAAGATGAATGAGCAGGGACTCAACCCAAAAGGTTTACTCGTGTGTGTTTCAGGGCCATCTGGTGTAGGTAAGGGAACCGTGATCCAGGCGGTTCGGCGGCAGCACAGCCTGCTGGATCACTCTGTGTCCGTGACCACACGCCCACCGCGGCCAGGTGAATGCGAAGGCATTGAATACTACTTTCGTTCACGCCAAGAGTTTGAGAGCATGCTCGAAAGAGGAGAAATCCTTGAGCATGATGAGTACTGTGGCAACTACTACGGCACCCCCAAAGGCCCCATTGCCGACAAGCTAGCCATCGGTCGCGATGTCATCATGGATGTCACGGTGCCAGGCTCGCTGATGACCTTACAGGCTTTCCCCGATGCCCTGAGTATCTTTTTGCTACCGCCTTCTTTGAGTGAATTAGAAAGGCGCTTGACCAACCGCGGCACAGAGGCAGCAGATATTATTGCCCGCCGCATGTCCAAGGCAGAAGAGGAAATTTTAGAAGCGCCCAAATTCCGTTATATTATTGTGAATCATGATGTACAAGGCACAGCCAAACTCATTCTCAATATTCTTGAGGCCGAACGTCACTTGGCTCGAAACCAAAGAGGTATCGAACAAGTGATCTTAGAGAGATAATCTCATCCATGGCTTGCTTTGGCGTAACATGCTAGAATAACGCCACTCTTTAGATGACGATAGAAATGCTTGGAGGCTTTCATGCTGGTTAAACCCTCAATTGACGAACTACTCCCAAAGACGCAAAACCGCTACACCCTGGCCGTCCTTGTGGCCAAACGCGCACGCCAACTGGCTGCTGGTGCCCAACCTTTGATTGAGTCTAAACAGCCCAATGTTGTTACGCTGGCGAGTGAAGAAGTGGCGGCTTCTGCTGTAGTGGGTGTGCCAGGTGAGCACCAGCCCGAGGTACCGCTGCGCCCCGAAGTTATTGCGGCGCAAGAAGCGGCCCGCCAGCAGGAGCAGAACCAACAATCGATGGATGCCATTCGCAAGAACTTTGGCCTTGAAGATGAGAGGGAGAAGCCCCAACTTTCCATCCTGAATTTTTTGGATGAGAGCCTAGAAGCTTCTAACGTCGAAGGCGAAGAAGAGGACGAAGATTGGTCTGACGAGGACGAGGAAGATACACGTCCCGAGGACTATGAGCAGGCAGAAGCTTTGACCGACGAGGACGAGCTCAATAGCGAGGCGGATTACGAGGAGGAGGCTTGATGCCCTCAGAAGCAGTGACCATGGAGCGCCTGGTGGCGTTGTGCCGCAATCGAGGCTTTATCTTTCCTGGATCCGAAATTTATGGCGGCTTAGCCAACGCTTGGGACTTTGGCCCACTGGGTGTCGAACTGAAGAACAACGTCAAGCAAGCCTGGTGGCAGGCCTTTGTGCGTCGCCATCGGCTGAATGTCGGCGTTGACTGTGCGATTTTGATGAACCCCAAAGTTTGGGAGGCTTCTGGCCATGTCAGTTCTTTTAATGACCCTTTGATCGATTGCAAGCAATGCCGTTCTCGCTTCCGCGCAGATCAACTGATCGAAGATTGGGCAGCTAAGCAGGGTGAATCAGTTGCGATTGAGGGCTGGAGCAATGAGCAACTTGTTGATTTCATTCGTGAACACGAGGTGACTTGCCCCGAGTGTGGATCGAAGAACTTCACAGACGTGCGGCAGTTCAACATGATGTTCAAGACCTACCAGGGCGTCACGGCGGATAGCGCGGCAGAAATCTACCTGCGTCCCGAGACAGCCCAGGGCATCTTTACCAATTTCCGCAATGTTCAGCGCAGTACCCGCCGCAAGCTGCCGATGGGTATCGCCCAAGTTGGCAAGAGCTTTCGCAATGAAATTACCCCTGGTAACTTCATTTTTAGAACGCGAGAGTTCGAGCAGCTTGAACTTGAGTTCTTCTGCAAGCCAGAAAGCGATTTAGCCTGGTTTGCCTACTGGAGAGAGTACTGCCGAGCCTGGCTTTTGGCTTTGGGCATCCCAGAAGAAGATTTGCGTTTGCGCGATCATAGCCAGGAAGAGCTGGCCTTTTATTCGAGGGCGACAACAGACTTTGAATATCGCTTCCCCTTTGGATGGGGCGAGTTGTGGGGCATTGCGGATCGCACTGACTACGACCTCAACCAGCATATGGCCTTTTCGCGCCAGGATCTTTCTTATTTCGATCCCACAACGAATGAGAAATATGTGCCTTATGTCATCGAGCCATCACTGGGAGCGGACCGTGCAACTCTGGCCTTTTTGGCTGCTGCTTATGACGAAGAGACGCTAGAAAATGGTGATACGCGGACGGTTCTGCGCTTTCATCCAGCACTTGCGCCAGTCAAAATTGCGGTTTTGCCCCTTTCGGCGAAGTTGTCCGAAGCTGCCTGGCCGATTGTTGACCAACTGTCTGCCCACTACAATGTCGAATTTGATGATCGGCAGGCCATTGGCCGTCGCTACCGTCGCCAGGACGAAATTGGCACCCCCTTCTGCGTGACCTATGACTTTGAGTCACAGGAAGATCAGGCTGTGACCATTCGTCACCGCGACAGCATGGAGCAAGAGCGGGTCAAGATCGCAGATCTCGAAGCTTGGTTTGCTGGGCGCTTCGACTTTGCGCTAGCAGCCCCTGCCATGCCTGAGGTCTAAACTCTGGCTGCTACGCTCAACTTGAGGGCGAAGCCCATGCTTAACAAAAACAGCGGGAAAGAGTCCCGCTGTTTTTTATTCACCAGGGTCATAGGGCTTGCAGGCGAGGGGTACACTATGACCCTGCACAGGCGTTCACGCCTAGCCAGGGGCTATAATGAACGCTAAATGAATTTGAGGATTTCTATGCAAAAGAAGCGTTGGGCAATACGGGCAGCACTTTTCGCCATGCTGACCTTGCTGGTCTTTGCAGGCCTGTCTCATGTTATGGAGCGCAAGACCTTGACGGGTCCCTGGGCCTATAGTGCGAAAGTTAACGCCTACTTCAATATGCCAGCCAACACTATTGATGTCGTCGGCTTTGGCTCAAGTCATATGTTCTGCTCCATAAGCCCTGCCCTCATGCAGTCACAGGCTGGCATTTCGGCTTATGTTTTAGCTACTCAGCGCCAGCCTGTCAAAGCTTCCTACTTTTACATGCTCGAGGCACTCAAAAGGCAAAAACCCAAGGTCTTTCTTTTTGAAACCTACATGGTGAATACCAGTCAGAATCAGGACATAGAAGACGGCATCATCGCGGATGCCACTGAGCCCTTGCCCTTTTCATGGACGAAATTGCGCATGATTCATGCCATGACAGAGGGCAAAAAGAGCAAGTTGCCCTATTATCTGACGCTTTTTAAGTATCACGAGCGCTGGAAGGACTTGGAGGACGGTGATTTTGCGTACCAGCGAAAAGCCATGCAGGATCCGCTTAGGGGCTATATCTACTTTAGCGAAATGACGCCAGCAGAAGCGATTCACTACGATGAGCCACCTGTTATCCAGAACTTTGATGCAGAAGACCTGTATTACCTGGAGAAAATGATCGAGTTGGCCAAGCGCGAAGGGATTCACTTGCTTCTGCTCTACGCTCCCTTTCCTATGGATAGAGATTCCTACAACCATTGCTTTACCATGGCGAATTTTGCGAAAGAACATAACCTTCCCTTTATTAACGGCTATGAACTTTTGCAAGAGGGGCGTTTTGATTACCAGACAGACTTCTACGATGACGATCATCTCAATGCCAATGGTGCGGGCAAGCTGACGCTCTATGTCGCTCAGTTTCTCAAAGAACATGGCCTTTTGGACGGTAGGAGGGGAGACTGATGCCGATAGAGCCCCCGATGTGGTTTAATAACCAAATATGAATGAAGAGAGTCAACAAATGAGGCGCGGGCTTAGCGGACGACGGCTTATGCGCGTCCTAGGCTTTGCTTTGGTGGCTGGGCTTATATTTGGCGTTTTATCCCATATCATCGAGCGCAAAACGCTGACAGGGGCCTGGGCTTACAGTGCCAAAGTCAATGCTTACTTTAACCAAGAGCCTAGGTCCATGGATGTTGTGGCTGTCGGCTCGAGTCACATGTACTGTTCGCTGAGTCCAGCTTTGATGGAAGCCAAGTACAACATACCTGGTTATGTGCTCGCGACGCCGAATCAGCCCGCCAAAGCTTCCTACTACTATATGCTCCACGCGCTCAAAACCCAGCATCCCAAGGTTTTCATCTTCGAAACCTTCAAGGTAAATGATAGTGGCAAAGGAGAAGAGGCAGACAGCGTTATTGCTGAAGCGACTGAGTCCCTGCCTTTCTCGTGGCTCAAACTGCGCATGATTGACGCTATGACGCAGGGGAAAAAGAATAAGCTGCCGTACTTCCTGACGCTATTTAAGTACCACGATCGTTGGAAAGACTTAGACGAGGGTGATTTTAGCTTTCGCCGAAAGGCGATGCAGGATGAGTTTCGAGGCTATGTGTATTTGACGCAAACAACAGCCTTGGATCCCGTAAGCTACACCGAAGCGCCTCAAATACAAACGATTGACGAAGAAGACCGCTACTATCTTCAGAAGATGATCGACCTTGCCAAAAAAGAGAACATACAGCTCATCCTTTTCTATGCGCCCTTTCCTATGGATGTCGCGCGCTACAACCTTTGCTACACCATGGCTGATTTTGCCCAAAAAGAAGGCCTCCCTTTCATCAACGGCTACGAGCTCATGCAGCAGGGGCTTTTTGATTGCAAGACGGACTTTTACGACAGGGATCATCTGAATGCCAATGGGGCAGGGCGGATGACCGATTACCTCGCACAATATTTGCAGCAGCACGGTTTCCTGAACTAAGGTAAGCGAGCAACAGCAGCGCTTGGCTTTGGTTCATAGCATTGACGAAAGGCTCCTATGCTCTACGTATCATCACTCTTCTTGGCATTTCTGGCAGGTCTCACCCTTCTCTATTATGTCTTGCCACGTCGGACACAGCCCTATCTCCTGTTGGTGGCCAACCTTTGCTTCTATGCTTTTGCGGGTCCTCGTGCCCTGCTCTACTTACTCCTTTTGAGCCTGCTGAGCTTTTTCTTTGCCCTGGCAATAGGACAAGAGACCGCCTTACGCCGCCGTAAAATATGGCTTTGTTCCTATTTGGTACTTGGACTAGGGGCTTTGGTATACGCCAAGTTCAGCCTTTATCTTCTGCGGAGCTTGCACCTCTATTTCGGGCTGCCCTTGTTTACTGTGCCTGTTCTTGTGCCGCTCGGCCTTTCCTTCTTTACTTTGCAAGCCGTCGCTTACGTGGTCGACGTGTATAGGCAGAAAATCCAGGCCACAAAGAATCCGATTAAGTTCATGCTGTTTATGAGCTACTTTCCGATTATTGTGCAAGGCCCCATCAGCCGTTGGGATGAGTTGAGCGAACAACTTTGGGCCAAGCATCCTTTTGACTACACCCAGGTCAAACAAGGCGCGCTCTTGCTGCTTTGGGGTTTCTTCAAAAAGCTGGTGATTGCCAATCGGGCAGCTAGCTTTGCCGACCCCATCTTTGCTTCTTATGAGCGTTATTCGGGCTTCATGGTGATGATGGGCATCTTGCTCTACACCCTGCAGATTTATGCGGATTTTTCGGGGGCGGTCGATATCTGCCGTGGTGCTTCTGAGATGCTAGACATCAAGATCAGGAATAACTTTGACCACCCGTATTTTGCGACCTCGGTCAAAGATTTCTGGCGGCGCTGGCATATCTCTCTAAGCCTATGGTTAAGGGACTACGTTTACATTCCTCTGGGAGGCAACCGCCGCGGTCGTTGGCGCAAGCATCTAAATGTCTTCTTGACCTTCTTGGTTTCAGGACTCTGGCATGGCGTTGGTTTTCACTATATATGCTGGGGGGGATACCACGGTCTTTGTCAGGTGTTAGGGGATCTGCTTCGTGAGCCGAAAGACCGCCTGATCAAAGCTGTGGGGCTTAGGAGTGGGGCTTTCTCCTTTAGGTTAGGCCAGCAAATTTGTACATTCATCTTGATCGCCTACTCCTGGCTCTTGTTCCGAGCGAATGGCCTGCGAGCTGCATTGCACATGACGCGCAGTCTGTTCGGAACTTTTTACCAAAAGACCCTTTATATGGAGGTATTCCCAGACGGACGGGAGCTTGTTGTGCTGATGCTTGCAACGTTGCTGTTGTTTACCGTCTCATGCTTCCAGCAAAAGCGCGCGTTGCGAGATGTCCTGGAGCGGCAGAATCTCTGGTTTCGCTGGACGGTCTACCTGCTTCTGCTGTTCGGCAGCATCATCTTCGGCGTCTATGGCCAGGGCTACAATGCGTCTGACTTCTTATATATGCAATTCTGACCAGTAGGCAGGCATTTGCTTCTACACAGGGGCGTAGGGCTAGGGCAGTACGGCAGGCGTTCAGGAGGAGCAGCAGCATGTAGGGCTGATGGAGATTCGCCAATGCCAAGTGGCAAAGATCTGTAGGCGAGACGAGGAAGGGAGGAGCTAAAGATGCTTCTCCTTTTTCTTTAAAGAAACAAAGGCGCAGTCCGAGAGCAGGGAGGTGTTAGCTGGGGGAGGAGAGCTGGCTCTGGGGACAGGGTCTTGGGCCTGGGGAGGCAGGAGCCTAGATCTGGCTCAGATCTAGTTCTGGGGCAGGGGCTAGGACTGTCCTGGCAGCCGCGACCCACCCGGACATGCAGTAGGGGATAATGAAAAAAGGTGTTGACGAAAGGGATCAGGGGCGATATATTAGCTGAGCGCCTCGCGAGAGGGGCGGCGGACCTTGACAATTGAACAGTGATGAAACGTGCGAAGAACACTAGCGGAGCAGTCAAATCCAACGAAGAGTTGGGCTGCTGAAAGAAGCAGCAAGACAGCGATGTTTCAGGGAACTGAAACGAGCTAAGAAAAGTAACTAAGAGCCAAATGGCTCTCGAATATTTTATTTGAGAGTTTGATCCTGGCTCAGGATGAACGCTAGCGGCGTGCCTAACACATGCAAGTCGAACGGAGATAACTAGAACAGATTCCTTCGGGATGAAGATCTTATTATCTTAGTGGCGGACGGGTGAGTAACACGTGAGCAACCAACCTCCTTCAGGGGAACAACAACGGGAAACCGTTGCTAATACCGCATAACATCTTTTGAGGGCATCCTTGAGAGATCAAAGGAGCAATCCGGAGGGAGACGGGCTCGCGTCCGATTAGATAGTTGGTAGAGTAACGGCCTACCAAGTCGACGATCGGTAGCCGGACTGAGAGGTTGAACGGCCACATTGGGACTGAGACACGGCCCAGACTCCTACGGGAGGCAGCAGTGGGGAATATTGGGCAATGGGCGCAAGCCTGACCCAGCAACGCCGCGT
>JAEZYR010000047.1 GCA_023442635.1 Bacillota bacterium
AGACTTGCGTGTGGGATGTGTCCATGGTGACTGTAGTGCCCAAGAAAAAGAAAGCGTCATGCAGGCACTGGCGGAGGGGAATTTGGACATCCTGGTCGCTACCACAGTCATAGAAGTGGGTGTCGATCAGCCCAACGCAACGGTTATGCTGATTCTCGAGGCTGACCGCTTTGGTCTGGCGCAACTTCATCAGCTGCGCGGGCGTATCGGTCGAGGTTCAGCAAGCTCTTACTGCTTGCTTTATCGAGAACAAAGAAGTGAGAACTCCGAAGCTCGCCTTCAGCAACTCTGTCAAAGTCAGGATGGCTTTCATTTAGCTGAGGCTGATCTCAAGTTGAGAGGCCCTGGAGACTTCTTTGGTACGCGACAACATGGTCTGCCACAATTTCGGGTAGCCAACCTCTACGAAGATCAAGAGCTGCTGACCCAGAGTCGGGAGGCGGTGACGTCGTTGTTAGAACGGGATCCAAAGCTGGCTTGGCCAGCTCACCGCAACTTACGGCCAGCCTTGTCCTACATGCTAGGGCTAGAACAGACCCAACTGGGCATCTAGGAGGACTTATGCGCATCATCGCAGGGCAATGGAAGGGACAAAAATTGCTCGCTGTACCTGGGGATCGAACGAGACCGACTGTTGATCAGCGCAAAGAGCAGCTTTTTTCTATTCTCCAAAGTTACTGGGGACTTGCTGGTTCGGAAGCCTTGGCGGGACTTTCAGTTCTAGATCTCTGTGCAGGGACTGGGCAGCTAGGCTTAGAAGCCCTGAGCCGTGGCGCGGCAAGACTTTTGCTGGTCGAAAAAGCCAGAGCAGCAGCTGCTGTGATTAAGCAAAATGTGGAGCGTTGTCAAGGCGCGTCAGAGCGTTGTGAGCTTTGGACTATGGGGGTGGAGCAAGCGCTTCCTAAACTTGTGTCGAGTAAGGCAAAATTTGATCTGATTTTATGGGATCCCCCCTATGCGGCATGGCTCGGCATGAGCCAGAAACTGGGCTCCTATATAGCGCCCTTGCTAAGCCTAGATGGCGTGCTATTGCTAGAACATGATGCTCGTGACGCTGAAGTCCAGCTGCCAGGTTTAGAGGCCTTTCGTCATTGTCAGGGGGGCGTCAGCATGCTATCATTTTATGCACCATCTAACTCGGAGGCAGCATGCGAATCCTCGTCTACCCAGGAACCTTTGATCCCGTAACACGAGGCCATTTAGACATCATCCGACGGGCGGCGGCTCTCTGCGATCGTCTGTACATAGCTGTTTTGAGTAATAGCCAGAAGAAGCCCGTTTTTTCAGCTGCTGAACGAGTTGAGATGATCCAGGATTGTTTGACCTTTGCAAATCATTGTGTGGTGGAGTCATACGATGGTTTGCTTGTTGATTATGTGAGGACACGTGAGGCAGCAGCAGTTGTGCGAGGCTTGCGCAGTGAGTCAGACTTCCGCTTTGCGCTGGATATGTTCACGGCGAACCGCATGCTGATGCCAAGTTACGAAACATTGCTATTGCCTTGCCGAGCGGACTTTGCGCTGACGAGTTCCAGCATTGTTCGCGAGGTTACCGCTTATGGTGGAGACCTACGAGGCATGCTACCAGAAGCTATTCGTGAGCGAGTGGCAGAACGGCTCGTTCGAGAAGAACATCGGCTGCGCTATGAGGCACAGCTCAAACATGGAGAGGATGGCCAAGATAATGGATGCTTATCAGGGCAGCGAGAATGATTTTTATGAGTTGATTGACCGCTTGCAGAATACGATCTTGCAGGCTCGGGCTGTTCCTTTTACATCTAGCTGCATGGTGGATAAGGAAGAACTTCTTCTGCTAGCTGGCATGCTTCGCGATAACCTGCCTCAGCAAATCAAACAGGCCAAATGGCTTGTAGACCACAATCACCAGGTGATTGCGGATGCCAGACGTGAGGCTGAGCAGCTCAAATTGCAGGCCGAGAAACAGGTAGCGAATATGGTGGACGAGCACGAAATTACCCAGAAGGCTCGCCAAGTTGCCGCTCAGACCATTGAGAGCGCCAACAGTTCGGCCAAACAAATTCGCCAGGGGGCTTTGGACTACGCCAATAAGCGCTTGACGGATTTAGAGGAGCAGCTAACCTCTATTTTGGTCACACTCCAAAAGAATAAAAAAGAGCTGCGCTAAGCTCTGAAATCCCCTCGGACTTTGAGGGTTTCACCTTGCTTTTTCGCAAGCAAAAATAGGCACGCTAGACGTCTGTATTTATCGTTTCGGACGGTATATCCAGACGTTTTCATTTGGCCAGGAGGTTGTCATGCGCGTTTTATTGTTATTTGGTGGGCAGTCCAGCGAACACCTCGTCTCTTGTCGATCAGCTCGAGCTATCGCGCAGGCCTTGCTGGATGCTGGGCAGGAAGTGGCCATGGTGGGTATTGACCTGCAAGGACGCTGGTGGCCTTATCGGGCGGCGATTGCCAGCATTGAGGCAGAGCAGTGGCGCCCTGCGGCAGAGAAAGCCCTCCTCGAAGCTGGGTGTACGCCAGAAGACTTAGCGTGTGAGTCCTATGAGGCAGCGAACAGCTCCGCAAAAGAAAAACGCCTTGAAGTCGCTAAGGGCAATTCCCTGAGAGCTTGGCTTTATGGCCTGGCAGATGGCCCTGTGGATCTTGTCTATTTGGCCTTGCACGGTACCAATGGGGAAGATGGCACGGTGCAGGGCTTATTAGACCTTGCCAATATGCCCTACATAGGTTCGGGTACGCTGGCCTCCGCCTCAGCGATGGATAAGGCACGTACCTATGATTTGGCGCAACTGTTGGGTATTCCCTTTCCTGAAACAAGGGTTATTAGACGACAGCAGTTTGCCTCAAGCAAGAAGCAGGAATTAGCCCAAGAACTCATCCAAGATTTGGGCTTGCCTATCTTTGTAAAACCCTGTTG
The DNA here is from genome assembly GCA_023442635.1 of Bacillota bacterium. Taxonomy (GTDB): domain Bacteria; phylum Bacillota; class Clostridia; order Saccharofermentanales; family Fastidiosipilaceae; genus JAEZYR01. The sequence continues at coordinate 2,902 of JAEZYR010000047.1, forward strand.
TGGTGGCTCTAGTGTAGGGGCCAGCCGCGCGCATAACGAAGCTGAACTCCTGGCTGCTATCACGGAAGCTAGCCGTCTAGATCAAAGCATTTTAGTTCAGACCTGTATTGAAGCGCGGGAAATTGAACTGGCCGTACTCGGTAACGATCCCTATCAGGTGGCCGGTCCAGGCGAAATTGTGATGGCTGAAAGCTGTGATTTTTATGACTACCAGACCAAATATTTTGCAGGAAGTCAGCAGTCCCATGTTGCGCTGCCAGCTGATGTTCCGCCAGAGATTGCAAAAAAAGCGCGAGTTTGGGCACAGCAGTTGGCCTCAAAATTAGGCGTAGAGGGACTGGCACGGGTGGACTTTTTCTACGAAGAAGCAAGCAAGCGCCTTTTGCTCAACGAAGTTAACAACTTGCCAGGCTTCACAAGCATCAGCTTATATCCAGCTGCCTTTGCACAAGAGGGCTTGCCCACGCCAGCTTTGGTCAAGCAACTTTGTCAGTATGCACTTGAAGCTTGGGAACAAAAGCAGAGAGCTTTTGAATAAAGGAGGAGCTATGTGCTTCGAACCAGAAGTTGAATACATTTCCCAATGGGAAAATGGCACGCTTGAAATGCGCACGAAGAGTTGGGAAAAGGATGGAGAGGCTGAATATACAACGCGCCTCTACGAAGCTATGTCAACGCCTTTCAAATACCACGACGAGGGACCAGAGGAACTCTATTTTCGCTATTTACAGCCCGAAGAAAGTGGGCTCGGTCGCACAGAGACCCACCTGCGTTTTTCTCTTGATAAAAAAAGACCCTATGTCATATTGGAGCATCGCGGCGAAACGCGCAGCTACATGGACTTAAGGCCAGGCGAACAAGGCATATGCAGTTACCAGACTGCCTATGGGGAGATACAATTTAACTACGGTTGCTCATGGGTAAAGTGGGAGGGCGACACCAAAGAAGGGATGCTTTATTTCCGCTATTCGATCGAAAATCCCTATGAGGCGAGTATCCAGCACGAGTTTCACATCCATTACAAAAGCTCTTTAGATTAAGGCGAGAAAGGGGTGTTCGTCAGTGCCAACTGAACGCAAAGGACATATTTGGAACTTGACCCGCTTCCTACAGCGGACATCATCAGAGCTCGACATCGAAGATAGCTTTGAGCAAACGGACTTTGCAGATTGGGAGCCGAGTTGGCGCTTTTTGGAACCCCTTCAGTTGGTGGCGACTTTGCGGCACGAGGGCGATGGTTTGCTGCATTTGGAGGGGAAGCTAACGGGACGCTTCGAAAGCGACTGTGCACGTTGTCTAAGCCCTGTGGAGACGACATGCCAGCTCAAGATCGAGGAGACTTGTATACCGCGAGGTCTTGACGAAGTTGAGCGAGGGCGCATCCTGGCTCGCTGCCCTGAAACAGTGGATCCAGATGATTGTTTCACCTACGAAAAACAGGCCTTTGACTTGACAGAAATCGTTCGAAGCGCGATAATTCTGTACTTGCCAAACAGGGTTATTTGTCCTGATGCCTGCGAACTTTGGAAGGCTTCCAGCCAGGATTCAGAGACAGATGAGGTGGAGACGAGCAGCACGGATTCACCTTTTGCGAAATTGCTTGGCTTGTTTCCAGCAGAAGGTGGAGACGAATCAGGCGCATAAACCCGAATACATTACCAAGATAGGGATTCACCTTCAGGGTGATAGAGAGTGAGGATAAGATGGCAGTACCGAAGAGTCGTTGGTCAAAGGCGCGTTCTCGTCGACATCGTTCGAATTATAAGATTGAGGCACCGAATCTTTCTGAGTGCCCTCATTGCCACAGCTTGAGAGCTCCGCATCAGGTGTGCAAGAATTGCGGCTATTATGATGGCCGTGAGGTTGTTGCCGTCCAGAATGACTGAGAGGCCTTAGCCCGATTAGCATCTCCCAGATAGAGCGTCTATCTGAGGATACGCAAGTTAATTGGGCTGTGCACGAAACCTTCATTTGGATAAGCAGTGTTCAGCACATCGCGTTGCCACGCGTTGTGGGACACTGCTTATTTGTGTTGATCTTAGCCTGGTAGAAGGTTGAGTCTTAAGGGACTGCAGGAGGAACAAAGATGGCTCGAGCGGTAGTTGCCGTTGTAGGTCGCCCCAATGTGGGCAAATCCAGCCTTTTTAACTTTTTGGCGGGTTCGCGCTTGGCTATTGTTGACGATCAGCCTGGTGTGACACGCGATCGACTTTATGCCAGTACGGATTGGCGCGGTCGTCAATTTACACTGATTGATACGGGTGGTATTGAACCTGAAAGTGATGACCACATTTTGCGCAGTATGCGCGAGCAAGCTGAGATAGCCATCGAGACAGGTGACGTCATCCTTTTTATGGTTGACATCAAAAGTGGACTCGTAGCAGCGGACATGGACATAGCGAACATGCTTCGCCAGGCTCACAAGCCCGTGGTCGTCGTTGTCAATAAGGTTGATCAGCCAGGTGAGCTGCCACCTGAGTTTTACGAGTTTTACCAATTAGGTTTTGAGCAAGTTTTAGCCGTTTCTGCCAGCCATGCTTTGGGCATCGGTGAGATGCTTGATGCTTTGGTAGAGGCCATGCCACCAGCTGAAGACGAGGAAGCAGAGACGGAAGCTATTCGTGTCGCGCTGATCGGCAAGCCCAATGCTGGCAAATCTAGTCTGCTCAATCGTTTGCTGGGCGAAAATCGTTCGATTGTCTCGGATGTAGCAGGTACGACGAGAGATAGTGTGGACTCCGCCTGTGAAGTGGACGGTCAGCCCTACATATTCATTGACACAGCGGGTATTAGGCGGCGCAGCCGAGTCGATAATCGACTCGAAAAATATGCGGTTCTTCGAGCTGTTGCGGCGATTGAGCGCGCTGATGTCTGCCTTATTTTGATAGATGCGGCTGAAGGCATTACGGAGCAAGACACCAAGATTGCAGGCCTGGCTCACAACGCTGGTAAGGCCAGTATTTTTGTCCTCAACAAGTGGGATATTGTCGAAAAAGACCATCTCACGACTAAACGCTACGAAGAAGAGATTCGACGCCGCTTTGCCTATATGAGCTATGCGCCTGTTCTTTTCATTTCAGCCTTGACGGGTCAGCGCTGCGTGCGTCTGTTTGAGATGATTAAGCACGTGTATGCTGAGGCTAGCAAGCGTATACCAACAGGTGTTTTGAATGATGTGATTGGCGAAATACAGGCTATTACGCCAGCCCCACAGTACAAGGGCAAGCGTCTCAAAATTGCCTATGCGACCCAGGTTGCCGTTCGCCCACCGCTTTTTGCCCTCTTTGTGAACAGCAAGGATCTCTTGCACTTTAGCTATGAGCGCCATCTAGAAAATGAATTGCGACGGCAGTTCGGCTTTGAGGGCAGCCCAATTAAATTAAGTCTACGAGCGAAGGAAGCAAAAGAATAAATGATGGCCGAAGAGAATCAACTGTTGCGCAATGTCGCTATTATTGCCCATGTCGATCACGGCAAGACAACTTTAGTCGATGCGCTGCTGCGGCAGACAGGTACATTTCGCGAAAATCAAGACGTGCAAGCGCGCGTGATGGATAGCCAGGATCTTGAGCGCGAGCGCGGTATTACCATCTTGAGCAAGAATACAGCTGTTCAGTATGGTGATTTGCGAATCAATATTGTCGATACTCCTGGACACGCGGACTTCTCAGGTGAGGTTGAACGTGTGCTCAAAATGGTCGATGGCGTATTACTGGTGGTTGATGCTTATGATGGCCCGATGCCCCAGACAAGGTTTGTCTTGCGAAAGGCTTTAGAGCTTGACCGAAGCGCAATCGTCGTCCTCAACAAGATTGACCGACCAGATGCCAGACCTGAAGAAGTTGAAGACCGTGTTTTAGAGCTTTTTATGGAGCTAGGGGCGAGTGATGAGCAGTTGGATTTCCCGACTGTTTACGCCTCAGCACGACAAGGCTATGCCAGCACGAATCTAGCTGATATACGAGAGGGAAAGGCCGATAGCATTCTGCCTTTGCTCGATGTCATCAAACAATATATACCAGCTCCTAGTGGCGATCCCGAGGGGCCTTTACAGGTGCTGATATCCAACATCGAAGGTGATCCTTATCTAGGCCGTTTGGCTATTGGCCGGGTGGAGCGCGGCTCTATCCGCCAGGGGCAGCAAGCGGTGGTGATGCGTTGGGATGACCAGCGTCAGCAAGGTGCCAAAATCAGTCGCTTATTGCGCTTTGAAGGCCTCAAGAGAGAGGCTATAGAGCGTGCTTCTTTGGGTGAGATTATTTGTTTGGCCGGTATACCTGAGATCAATATCGGCGATACCGTGGCAGCGCCAGACTGTCCTGAGGCTCTACCCTTTGTAGAAATTGATGAACCGACCATCGCGATGACTTTTTCGGTCAATGATTCGCCTTTTGCAGGACGAGATGGCCAATATGTGACTTCGCGGCATTTGCGTGATAGGCTTCTACGCGAAATGGAGCGCAATGTTTCGATGCGACTCGAAGAAACAGAGAGTCCTGATCGCTTTATCGTGAAGGGTAGAGGTGAGTTGCATCTTTCCATCTTGATCGAAGAAATGCGCCGAGAGGGCTATGAGTTTCAGGTGAGCCGCCCCGAAGTCATCATCAAAGATATCGATGGCGTACGCTCAGAGCCTGTCGAGGAATTGCTCATCGATGTGCCTGAAGAACATGTCGGCGTCGTCATCGAAAAACTGGGACAGCGCAAAGCGGAGATGCTGGATATGCTGCCGCCAGATCGTGGTTATACGCGCTTGAGTTTTAGAATCCCTTCAAGGGGCCTGATTGGCTATCGTTCGGAGTTTTTGTCTGACACAAGAGGCAATGGCATCATGAGCAGCCTGATCATTGGCTTTGAAGCTTGGAAGGGCGAGATTACCACGCGCGGCCACGGCGTCTTGGTCGCCTTTGAGGCTGGCGAGAGCAGCACGTATGGACTTTACCAAGCACAGGGGCGCGGCCAGTTATTCATCGCAGCAGGAACGCCTGTCTATGAAGGTATGATTGTCGGCCAGCAGGCTAAGCAGGGCGATATTGTAGTGAATGTCTGCAAGAAAAAGCATGTTACGAATATGCGTGCTTCTGGCTCTGATGAGGCGTTGCGCCTCAGCCCACCTGTACAATTCTCTTTGGAGCAGTGCTTAGAATTTGTAGATGATGATGAATTGATTGAGGTGACGCCTAGCACCATACGCTTGCGCAAGCGCATTCTGAACGGTGAGCTACGAGCTAAGCAAAGAGCTCGAAAACAGAATGAAAATGGGTGACCTAGAGAACGGATGATGTATGAGAAAAGGGGCTGTCCTCTGTGAGGACAGCCCCTTTTTGATGAGCTCCGTCAGTCTTACTGATTGAGCTTATTGGCTGCGTAGATGTCAAGGATGGGTTGGTGAGCGGGGATATATTCCTCCTTGAGGAACTTCTCATAAGCGCTGCGATCCAATTCACCAATGATGTACTTCGCCGTCAGCTCGCTGAACTTGGTATCCAAACCCTTGTCTGTGATGGCCGTCTGAGCCTCTGCCACACCAGGGAGCGTGTTGCCGAGCGAATACTCAATACGTTTGGTCTGCTTGCCAACTTCGTCGAAGTTCTTCTGCCAAGCTGCTTGCTCCTCAGGTGTACGACCACCCGCTTTCAACAAGCCCTTGTCCTCTCGCTGGAAGTTTATCGTCATGTACGTGGACAGGTACTTGCTATTTTTCTCAATCTGTTCTTGCGACGTCGTGGCCAAACGCTTGTCGAGATCGATGCTTTCGTAGTTCATCCCAGGCAAGCCAAACATCATGAGGTTATTAAATTCGTCGGTGTAGCCATAGTCGAGAACTTGCAAAGCGCGCTCTAGCTGTGGACTATCTGCCGAGACACCCCAGTTACCCCAGATTTGAGGTTGGTAGTAAACCTCTGTGACATCTGTCCCCTTTGGACGCAGGGGAGGACCGACGACGAGGCGACCTTCTGGATTGGTCTTCTGGAAGTCAGGACCAAAGAAGGAAACGCGGTGCTCAATCGTTTTCTGGTTGTAGGCAGAGCCAGATTTGCCAGCCTTGAACTTATCGTCATCCTCGTAGGTTTGGGTGAGATACCATTCGGGATCCATGGAGCCATCTTTGTACATCTCACGCATCCAATCAAGCATCTCCATATAGCCTGCTTGATCCGCCATAATGTGATACTCGCCCTTTTCGTTGGGCACTTCAGCAGGGATCAGCTTAAAGGCGTTGACGATATTGCGGTTCCAGCTCCCCTGAGGGGCGTTATAGGACCAGCCAAAGGTGTCATTTTTGCCATTGCCATCAGGATCCTGGGTGGTGAAGGCGGCCATGACTTTGGCAAAGCTCTCGGGATCGCTAGGGATTTCGAGGTTGAGCTTTTTGAGCCAATCTTCACGATAGAGGATGCCATCCCAGGGCTTGGTTTGCACACGAGGGAGGGAGTAAATCCCTTGATCGAGCGTCTGAACTTGGACAGCATAGATATCTTTGTCTGTCAGGACTTTTTTGGCATGGGGGAGCTTGCCATCGTTGAAATCTTTGGTCAGATCATAGATCAAGCCCTCCTTGGCCCACTGCTGATACAGAGGTCCCAAGTTGCCGAGGAAGATGATGTCAGGGAGGTCACCTGAGCTCATCACGATATTCAAGCGGTCCTTGTAGTTGTTAATAGGGGGCGCTTCGAGATCAAGATCAATGTGGCAGCGGTCAGCCCATTCTTTGAGGATGGGGTTGTCCTCGATGGTAAAGCTCGCTGGCAGACGGTTAATGATGCGCAGGGGCACACGCTCAGACTGGCCAAAGGTTGCATCGGCGATCGAACGATCGCTGGTGTCTTTGGCTGCCGTTTTGGCGGCATCGCCTGTTTTAGATGGATCCTGCTCGGAGCCCTTGGGGTCAAGGCTAGCGGATGCACTTGGCGTCGAAGCTGCATTGCTGGGAGCCTTGCTCGTATCAGGCTGCTTGCTGGAGCCCTGTTGACTACAGGCCATCAAACTGGTCAACAGACCAGCTGAGAGCAAAGCAGCCAGCAGGCGTTGGTTCTTCTTCATATTTACCTCCTTTTACTTACAACACCAGTCAAGCTGGCGATTGAAGTGCCTTAAAATTTGAGAGCCGAGAAGGGAGGCAAGAGGCGCTCCCTTTCTCTGACAAAGCCTTAGCTATAGAGTGAGGTCTGGCCAAGTTTGCGAGAAACAATATTGGCGCTGAAGACCATGATGGCGGCCACAACAGACTTGAACAGGCCGACAGCTGTGGAGTAGGAATAACGCCCACCGACAATACCGATACGGTACGTAAAGGTTTCAAAAACTTCAGCAACTGAGATGTTAAGGTCATTTTGGAATAGGAAGATTTGCTCAAAGCCGTTGTCCATGAGACCGCCCACGCCGAGGATGAACAAAATCACGATGGTTGGACGAATGCCAGGCAAGGTGATGTGAAAGAGCTTCTGCCAGCGATTGGCTCCGTCAACCGTGGCGGCCTCGTAATATTCTGGGTTGATGGCAGAAAGACCAGCAAGATAGATGATGGTGCCCCAACCAGCGCCCTTCCAAATGTGGCTGATAATGATGATCGGTCTAAACCAGGAGGGCGAACCCAGGAAGTTGTAGCGCTGCCCTGTGATCTTTTCGAGGATGATATTGATCAAGCCGTCCGACATAGACAAGAAGTTGGTGAAGATACCAGCTAACACAACCCACGAGATAAAGTGTGGCAGGTACATGAGGGTCTGAGTGGCCTTGCGGTAGTGCTTAGCGTTAATTTCGTGAAGCAGCAAGGCCAAAATAATAGGTACAGGGAATGAGCAAATAAGGCGAATAACAGACAGGGATAAAGAGTTGCCTAGGACGCGATAAAAAACGTCACTGCTGAAAAGCAACTTGAAGTTGGCGAAGTGATTGAAGGGGCTACCAAAGATACCTTTTTTGAAACTAAAGTCCTGGAAGGCCATGACAATACCGCCCATGGGAATGTAGCGGAAAATCAGGAGGTAGAGCAGACCAGGCACCAGCATGATGTAGAGGTAGCGATGCTGGGCAATATAAACAAAGGGATTGCTTTTTTTCTTGCTGGACGAAGTGGTCGGCAGCGTGGATGACTTGCTTTTCTTGAGGCTCATTCTTTAACTCCTCCCAGAACCAGACCTGTCATGAAGTACTTTTGAATAAAGGGATAAACCATCATGATGGGAAGGGTGGCGACGACGATCGAAGACATTTTGAGTGGAAAGGGTGAGGTTACACGCTCGCCAGCCGCTAAGCCCTGGCCAATTTCGTTACTGGCCGATTCGAAAACGATTTCGCGCAAGACGAGCTGCAAAGGCCAATTATGGCGTCGTGGCAAATAGATGATGGCATTGAAGTAGCTGTTCCAATAACCCACGAGGCTAAACAAGCCGAGCGTTGCGAGAATGGGTGGGCAGAGAGGAAGAACCACACGGAAAAGTACCTGAATGTCATTGGCACCATCAATGAGGGCGGCTTCCTCAATTGAAGCAGGCAAGCCCTGGATGTAGTTCTTCATGAGGATGAGATTGTAGGCGCCAAGCAAGGAAGGTAGGATGAGCGCCCAGAGATTATTCAACAAACCCAGGGAACGAATCAGCATGTAATTGGGAATCATACCGCCGCCAAAGAACATGGTGATAATCCAGAGGGTCATAATGAATGAGCGACCCTTGAGTTGTTTTTTGGAGAGCGGGTAGGCGGTGAGCACCAGCAAAATGGTCGACAAAATCGTGCCGATGACCGAAATGAAAATCGTGTTGAGATAGCCAGACCAGATGTAACGGTAATCCAGAACCTGACGGAAAGCCGACAAGGTCCAGCGCTTAGGCCAGAGACTCAAGGGGTTCTGAAGGTACAAGTCATACGGCGTAAAAGCATAGACCAGGACATAAAGAAAAGGAATAAAACACAAGAGCGAAAAGAGACCCACCACAAAGTAGGCAATAAAGCTCAGTGAGATATTATCCCAAGTCCAGTAGAATCGAGGCCGCGATTGAATATCGGCTGATTTTGGATTGCGGCGCATGTCGCCTCCTCATTTCGAGCACGGGGATTTGTGCAACTTAGTCTCTGTACGAGCCTCTGTATCATAAGAAAAGCAGATTAAAAATGCAATGAAAAATCGTTATTTTTTAGTTGAAAACTGAGTATTTGCATAAAATACAGAAAAATCGAACTGGCGAAAAGCGCAATAGATAAGCTCAATTGAGTTGATGAATTAGCTGTTCTAGCACTCGCTTTATGTACGATCACCTTGCAAAAAGCCGATAGGATCCTGGATCATCTTGACTGTGAGGTAGGTGCGAGCGGATAGAGACTGTATTTGATCTCTTAATCACGAAATAGGCAAAGACCATGCACCGCATCACGAAATAGGCAAAGACCATGCACCGCCCCTCAATCGATAGCTTTGTAACTTTAGACAGGAGATTTTATATCGTCATGCCGCTAGATGCCTTGCATGCACGAAAGCTGGGCTATTCATATCGAGTCGAGGAGAGCTCTCTAGGGGCAGACTTGGCGAAAGTTCAAGACCTACAGAGAAGATGCCCGTTATCACGCTTACACGGAGCATTTTTGTAACATCTTGGGCGCTTGAGGCTTCTGCTACATGAAAATCCCCAAAGAAGGGGCTTTTGGCTATAATGACGCCATGGTATCGAGGAAAATCAGCCGAACGGCTTCTTTATTGATCGGGTCGAGCTTACTGGTCGTAGCGCTAGGAATGGGCTTGCTAGTGGGCTATCAGTACATTCAAACGCAGACCCAGCGCTTGTCTGCTTATGAGATGATTCTCCAGCGACAAAAAGAGGTGGAACAGCAGATCGCTGGGTTGAAGAAGAGTCAGCAAAAGCAGACTCAAGCCAGTCAGACTGCTGCAACAGGAACCCAAGAAAATCCCAGCAACGCGATGGAGGGCGATGAGTTGTGGCAAAAATTTTTGCATGAGAATGTTCAGGGCATCGAACCCGAAGAAATTTTGCTCAACGAGAAAACGCCAGGGGTGGTCATGGTTCATATCATGCTAGGTGATGGGCCAGATGAGATCGCGAGCAAACTACAGAAGGCTGGCATTATCCAAAATCGCTTACTCTACAAATTGTTGAGTAAATTCAATGGCTTCGATGGACGCTACCAGGCTGGAACCCACTACCTGAAGCGGGGCATGAACTATGACGCCATTATGTTCTTGCTCACCCAAAAACCCCGTACGGTTCGCGTTCGTATACCTGAAGAACTGACCTATCCTGAATTTAAGGACCTGCTCAAAAAGGCTGGCCTGGTTTTTGATGAGGCTGAGATGGACCGTCTGGTTAGCAATCCGACCCCCTTCTTGCACTATAACTTTGTGCAGGGCATTCCCAACCTCAACCCAGATCTCTTGGCTCAGAATCCCGCTTTGGCGCAGCGCAGCTGGCCTCTGCAGGGTTATATTTTCCCAGATACATATGATTTTGATATCAATACCAACGTCGAGGCCATCTTGACCACCATCCTCAACAATACGGAGCAAAAACTTCAAGACAGCTACTACAAGCGCGCTGAAGAGCTAGGCATGACGATGGATAGAGTGATTACCTTGGCTTCCATCATCCAAATGGAGAGTGGCGTTTACGAAGACATGGCCTTGGTCAGTCGAGTCTTCCATAATCGACTGGCTCAGGGCATGGGTCTGCAGTCTTGTGCGACGATCAACTACTTGCGTCGCCTAGATGGAGAGCCACCCGTTTTCATTGTTTCAGAACAAGACATGGCGAGAGACTCGCATTACAACACCTATCGAGATACCGCGCTCCCACCAGGTCCTATCTGTTCTCCAGGCCTGTCGGCCATTCGGGCAGCTCTTTACCCAGACGTTGACCAGAAAGATATTCTTTATTTCTGCGCCAAAGGAGACGGAACCAATGCGTTTGCAACGACGCTTGCAGAGCACGAAGCCAATATCGAGCGCTATTTGAAGCCACTCCAAGACAAGGCTGATCGCAACGAAATTGTGCCCTACGATGCAGCTCACCAAGCTGCCGACCAAAAGCAGGGCCGAGCAGATGCGGATAAGGTAGGTGGCGCTTAAGATGCTTCAGGGTCTTGATATCGTGGCGCCAGAAATTTTGGCGCCAGCCGGGAACCTCCACAAAATGCGAGCGGCTATTGCCTGGGGCGCTGAAGCGGTTTATTTGGCCTTGCCAGACTACGGTCTCAGAGCTGCTCCGACAGCCTTTGATCCTGAGACTTTCGAGGAAACGGTGGCCGAGGCGCATCGGGCTGGAGTCAAAGTGTATTGCACGATGAATATTTTGTGCCGGCCACATGACCTCAATGCTGTGCTAGATGAGCGCATCGATTGCTTACAGCAAGCAGGCGTTGATGCTGCTATTGTGGCGGACCCCGCCATGCTGCGTCGCATCAAAAAACGCTGGCCCTCTGCCGTCTGTCATCTGAGTACGCAGGCCTCTGTTTCCAATGCTGAAGCGGCCTTGTTTTGGGCGGAACAAGGGATTGAGCGCTTGGTTTTTGCCCGTGAATTGACTTTGGACGAGCTGGCTAGCATTCGGCGTGACCTGCCTCTAGCCATCGAAATGGAAGCCTTCGTTCACGGCTCTATGTGTATGGCCTGGTCAGGCCGCTGTCTGTTGTCCGATGCGATGGCTGGCAGACGAGCGAACCAGGGATCCTGTGCGGGTTCTTGTCGCTGGAGCTATCACCTCATGGAAGAAAAAAGGCCAGGGGAGTACTGGCCCATCATGGAAGATCAGCATGGATCCTATATCTTGAGTTCAAAGGATCTTTGCATGATCGAGCATCTTCCCGAACTTTTGCAGGCTGGCTTGAACAGCTGGAAGATTGAGGGGCGGGCGCGTAGTGCAGCCTATACGGCCATTGCGACAGGGGCGTACCGCCGTGGGCGCGACCTCCTCATGCATAGCGTTGGACAGTTCGATAGCCTTGAAGCTTGGCGTTCGAGTCATCGAGAGGCCATGCAGGCGCTATTGCAAGAGCTGGAGAGCTTGCCTCACCGACCTTATTCCACGGGTTTCTATGAGCTGCCACCTATTGAGCGCGCTCAAATTGAGCGAGAGATTAGACAGTGTTGGCAAAGAGAAATTTTTGCAGAGCGCGTCAGTGAAGAAGAGGCGCCAGGAGACGGGAATTACTTGCGCCAGTTGATTGCGGTGGATCTTGGTGCTGAGGTGGAATGGGTTTGCCCAGACGGCCAAATCATACCTTTTACTATTAAAGCTATCTTGGATGAAAAGGGTGAAAAAATCGATCGAACGAGACATCCTGCTATGATCTTCAGCCTGCCCGAAGCGCCGCCAGCGCCACCTTATGCTTTTCTGAGGGCGCAAGCATCCTAGACTTATTCTAAAAGAAGCATTCCAAGATGAAAGAAGAGGCCAGCGAGGCCTCTTCTTTTTGTGCGAAATCTATTTTCCTTAAGGTTCGAGAGATGTAGGACGGATTTTGCGGACAATCAAAATAAAAAAGAATGTGGAGGTA
>JAEZYR010000088.1 GCA_023442635.1 Bacillota bacterium
CACCTGCTTCTCAGCAGCTGTCACCTGCTTCTCAGCAGCTGTCACCTGCTTCGCCGCAGCAGCACACAGCTGCTTTTCAGCAGGTGTTGCCCGAAGCCGAGAAGCCCAGCCAGGATCTAATCGCAGAGGGCGCTGCCAAGGCCAAAGAAGGGGCGACGCGAGAGGAAGGGCAAGATGGCTGATACACAAAGCATTCTGCAGCAAGTGTGGCAAGATCCACTTGTCCAAAGCCTTCAGGACGCCTGGCAGCAAGGCCATGTCAATTTGGTTGGAGCTGTCGACAGCCAGAAGGCCTGTTTGCTCGCCGCGCTTTTGCAAGGCAAGCAGGGCAGCCTAGGGACTGGCCGCCCGACAAGTCCTCTTTGCCTTGTCGTAGCCGATGAACTGGCTTTGCGTCGCTTTGAGTCCGCCTTTCAGGCCTTTTGGCCAAGCCCAGAGCGCCTGGCCGTGTTTCGCCGACGGGATCTAGCCCTTACGCGCACGGAAGCCCAGGGGCGCGAGGCGGAATTTGCCCGCCTAGCGGTTTTGCGCCGCCTCTTACTTGGCGAAGTCGATGTCTTGATCGTACAGGCCTCAGCCCTTTTGCAGCGCTTGCCCGACGTGGCTTTATTTCAGGAGCTGACCCTGCACTTAAAGTGGGGCGAACAGCAAAGCCCCGAAGCCCTAGCTGAGCATCTGGAACAGATCGGCTATGAACGCTGCCAGCAAGCCCAAATGCCAGGGCAGTATGCTAGGCGCGGTGACATTCTGGATGTCGTGCCGATCGGACTGGAAGCGAATAAGCAGCTCGAAGCTGGCACGCTAGCGGTCGAGGGGGGCATCGGCTACCGCCTTTCCTTTTTTGACGATGAAATCGACCAATTGAAGGTTTATGACTTGAATACACAGCGCAGTTTAGAGCGCTGTGAAGAAGTGATCATAGCCCCAGCCAAAGAGCGCCTTTACGGAGGCGGCATCACGCGCCAAAGCTTGGCGGCTGAGATCCACCACCTCGGGCACAGTCACTTGAAGCAACTAGGCCGCCAGCAGATTGAACGGCCTATTTTGGAAAAGCTTGAGGACCTTTTGCAGGCAGACGTCAAGGACTTTAAGGAAGGGACGGAGCCAGCGGCCTATGACGCCTGGCTCAGCCTCCTCAAGGCTCAGGCCAACATTCTGGACTACGCCCAAGCTGTCGGGGCGCGATTTGCTATCGACGAGCTGATGCGTTGTCGTTCGCGCATGGATCAGACGCAGGCTGAGTTTCATGAGCGTTGCCGCAAACTCCTCGAAAAAGGGCAGGCCTTCCCTCATCTCAGTGAGGCGCAATTGGACGTGCCCAGCCTGCTCAAGCAGATCGATGAACTGGCGAAGGTGCTTGCGATGGCGAGCATTGGGGCAGGAGGTAATGGCCTACCCAAGGGCTTATCCCTGCAAGTTGCAGGCCGAGAAGTGGATAGCTATCGCGGCCGAGAGATCGAACTGGGACAGCTGATTCAGGAGCGCCAACGACTGGGACTGGCAACTTGGGTTGCGACTTCTGTCAACGAGCGAGCCGAAAGACTTAAGCAGATTTTGCTTGAGCAAGAAGTGCCCGTCCTCGTCCAAATTTGGCCCAGAGCCCTAGCTAGGGGCTTTGAATGGCCCAGTGCCAAGCTGCTGGTTCTAGGCACCGAAGAAGTCTTCGGTGTCGAGCGCACGCGCCGCGCCCGCCGCTTCAAGGGGGCTAAGATCGACTTCTTTGCCGACCTGAAGCCTGGCGAAAAAGTGGTGCACGAAGGCTATGGTATCGGCATCTACGAGGGTCTTGTTACCCAGCAGGACAAGCAGGGCGCGAAGAAGGACTTTCTGGCCATTCGCTATGCCGATGAAGATCGCCTTTACCTGCCGATGGAACAGTTGGATCAGATCCAGCGCTATATCGGCAGTGAAGGCAAAGAAGCGAAGCTGACGCGCTTAGGCACGGCTGAGTGGAGTCGCCTCAAAGAACGCACGCGCCAATCCCTCAAGACCCTAGCGACCGACCTTGTGGCCCTGTATGCTGAGCGCTCTGTCATCAAGGGCCACGCTTTCTCACCTGAGAACGACTGGGATCGAGACTTTGCGGAATCCTTCCCCTACGAAGAGACAGAAGACCAGCTCAGGGCCATTGCGGAGATCAGTCGGGATATGGAAGCCCCCAAAGTCATGGATCGCCTCCTTTGTGGGGACGTCGGCTTTGGCAAAACAGAAGTCGCCTTTCGGGCGATGTTCAAATGTGTCGGAGACGGCTACCAGGCCATGCTACTAGCCCCGACAACAGTGCTGGCTCAGCAACACTATCAGACCTTTTTGCAGCGGATACAGCCCTTTCCAGTCAAAGCCGCCTTGCTCAATCGTTTTGTCTCTCCCGAAAAGCAAAAGCAGGTCTTGCGCGGCCTGGCGAATGGCTCAATCGACGTCGTGATCGGCACCCATCGTCTGCTATCCAAGGACCTGCAGTGCAAAAAATTAGGCCTGCTTGTGGTGGATGAGGAGCAGCGCTTTGGCGTCGACCACAAAGAACAGATCAAGGCGCTGAACCCGACCTTGGATGTCTTGACACTTAGCGCTACGCCCATCCCGAGGACGCTCCACATGTCCTTGTCGGGTATTCGCGATATTTCGGTGCTCGAAGAAGCCCCCGAAGATCGACGACCCGTGCAGACCTACGTCATGGAGTATGACGAGGCCGTGGTCGATGATGCGATTCTGCGCGAGTTGGGGCGAGGTGGACAGGTTTTTTATCTCTACAACGACACCCGACGCATCTCCGAGCGAGCTGCCCAGATCGCTGAGCGCTTGCCAGGGGCAAGGGTGGGTTATGCCCACGGCCGCATGTCTGAGCAGCAGCTAGACGATACCATCCAGGCCTTTTTGGCTGGCGAAATTGAGATTTTGGTCTGTACGACCATCATCGAATCGGGCATCGACATGCCCAATGTCAATACCATCATTGTCGAAAGAGCCGAGCGCTTTGGTTTGGCTCAGCTCTACCAACTGCGCGGCCGTGTGGGGCGCAGCCGCCGCCAAGCCTACGCCTACATCACCTATCGCCGAGACCAGGTGCTGAGCGAAGTGGCCGAAAAACGCCTGACGGCCATCAGGGATTTCACCGAATTGGGCTCTGGCTTTCGCATCGCGCTAAGAGACTTAGAAGTGCGAGGGGCAGGCAATCTGCTCGGAGCCGAACAGCACGGGCAGATGGAAGCCGTGGGTTATGACCTCTACACGCGCATGCTCGAAGAAGAAATCCAAAAGGCAAAGCAAGAGCAAGGCCCCGATCTGCAGCAGCTTTTGCAAGGACAGCTGGCCAGCCAGACTGGCGAAGGCGGCGCCTGGGGTCAAAATAGGCCTTCTTTTGCGGTCGAAGGGGTGCGCCGTCTGACTTCGTCAGGTGAGGCCCAGATGGGCGAGGGCGCAACGCTAAGTGAGGCGGAGCTTGCCCAAAAACAACTCGAAGCCGAGCGCCGTCTGCTTTTGGAGTATCAGGCGTCCAGCCAGGTCAACTGCCTTTTGGACCTGTCCTTGGATAGTTACTTGCCCAAAAGCTATATCAGTGACGATGGAGAGCGCATGGACCTTTATCGGCGCATCTCCAAAATTCAGAGTGTGGCGGATTATCGCGATGTCATTGATGAGCTTAGCGACCGTTACGGCGAAGCTCCCGAGGCCTGTTTGACGCTTTGCGATGTCGCTTTGGCTAGGCAAGTGGCTGGGCGTTTGGGGATTACGCATATTTATCCCTTCAAGGATCAGCTGCGCTTGCAATTGACGACGGAAGGCAAGCCCGACATGCCCAAGCTTTTGGCCTTGCTGGACATGCCCCAGTACAAAGGGCAGCTGCTCTTTAATGCTGGCCTTAAGCCCTTCTTCATCTGGCGGCAAATGGGGCTCGTGCCTTCCAAAATTCCAGCCAAACTGCGCCAGCTCTTTATGGACTTAGAGCGCCACTTGCAGAACGAATATGAGCGCTTGTTGGCCAGTCAAAAGGCCTAGCCTCATCTAGACCCATCTAAGCACACTAGGCGCACACATGCAGATGCCCTCATCCAGTCCGAAGACTGAGACAAGGGCATCTGCTGGCTGAAGTAAGTAAAATGATTTTACTTGACTTCTGACTCTGTGGGAAGCACTAGCGCCAAAATAATGTAGGCCAGAAGGCCAGAACCAGCAAAAAGGATGACCAGGATGGCAATAACGCGCATCATTGACGAGTCCATGTCGAAGTAATCGGCTAGGCCACCACAGACGCCGCAGATTTTCTTGTCCTTTTCGGAGCGATAGAGACGGCGGCGATTGTTATTAGGATTGGGGTTAGAATTCACATCTGGGTTAGGGTTCATCAGGGACCTCCTCTAGATTGCTTGCGACATCCGATGAGTTGCTATTAGGTATACGCCAAAATCAGCCGAAAATCAAAAATGCGACTCAGCGATGAAAAAACTTGGCGATGCTTCGCTGGATTGCCTTTTTGCTGGCCTCAAAATGCGAGCGCATCCAACTGTAGAGCGCCTTGCCCCTTTTCCCTTGCAAAGTCAATGCGAGTTGCCGACACAGAAGGTAAAAAAGACAGCTCAGCACGAGTAGGGGGAGGAGCAGCTGAGGGATGGGCGATTGGTAAGGTGGCGTCAGTTGAAAAAAGTGTGGGAAGCAGAACAGCATCAAGGCCAGACTCAGAGCAGAAGCGCCCAAGATGAGACCCTTCATAAAATCTAGGGGTTGAGAACAACGGTACAAAACCCACAAGGAAATCGGGATGATGGCTAGGAGAGACAGGGTCGAAATGCTCTGAAAATCCAGCCGATGATGGGCGGCGATCATTTGGATGCTCAGCCATTCAGCACTGACGGCGAGGCCAGCAGGGATCGCTCGGGGCAGCACATAGCCGAAAAAGTCACCGCTGACGAGCTGGCGATTGGGCTTGAGCGCCAGGAAAAAGGCGGGTATGCCGACGGTCAGAGCCGATAGGAGCGAGGCCTGAATGGGATACAGGGGATAGACCAAAGGCAAAACGAGCATCAAGAAGGCCATGAGGGTGGCGTAGCTGGTCTTGACCACGAAAAGCGTGGCCACTTGGCGCAAGTTGTTGATGACGCGCCGACCTTCATAGACGGCTTCGCACATGCTGGCTAGGCGGTTGTCGAGCAAGACCAAACGAGCGGCCGCGCGGGTGGCATCTGAGCCGCTGGCCATCGCCACGCCACAGTCCGCCGCACTTAAGGCTGGCACATCATTGACGCCGTCACCTGTCATGGCGACGTTATAGCCCTTGTGCTGCAGGGCTTTGACGAGGGCTCGCTTCTGAAAAGGGGAGACGCGGCCAAAAACATCATAGTTTTCGACTAAGGGCAGAAGATCCTCGAGTTCGCTGCCTTGCTCTTTCATGTCGATCAGGCGTGAGAAATGCTCGGGATCAAGGCGCTTGGCTAGCGACAGCACCGTGCGCGGATCATCGCCTGAAATCAGCTTCAAGGTGACGCCCTGCTGGTGGAAAAAGGCTAGGGTTTGAGCTGCGTCACTTCGTATTTCGTCCGAAAGAAGCAGCAAGGCTAAGGGCGTCAGGCCATCGGGCGCTTTTTCAGCAAAAGGCTTGAGCCCTTCGGAACTGGGAAAACTGCCCTTGGCCAAAAGCAGACAGCGCAGGCCTTGTTGGGTATATTCAGCGATTTTGGCTGAGAGTTCTTCCGCCATGGAGGGAAGAACAAAAGAAGGTGCGCCCTGAAAATAGCACGAGCCATCATCCAATTGTATGGCGGCATATTTGCGGGAAGAGGCAAAGGGCAGAAAGTCCTGCACTTGGGCCGCTGAGGCAGAAGAAACACCCTCCTGCTGCAAAAAGTCGGCGAGGGCTTCTTGCGTGGCGTTTTTGGGAGCTAATTGGCTGATCTGCTGCAAAATCTCGAGGCAGCTTTGAGCCGAAGCCCGATCCAGGGGCAAAAAGTGCACGACCTTCATGGCGCCCGTCGTCAGTGTGCCGGTTTTGTCTAGGCACAAGCAATTCACCCGAGCGAGTCCTTCGATGCTGGCCAAAGAATTGACCATGACCTTGTGCTTGGCCAAGTTCAGCACACTGACCATGAAAGCGACAGAAGCGAGCAAAATGAGCCCCTCGGGCAGCATGGAAACCAGGTTGGCCACCGTACTGATAACGGCTGCATCTAGGCTGCCAGCCTTTTGCGTCAGGATGTTTTTGAGAAAGAGGATGCCCCCGAGCGGCAAAATGAAGCAAGCGATGGAGCGGACGAGGCGGTCTAACTGACTGAGCAGAATCGAGCGGTCGTGACGGTCGGCTTGCGCCTGGCGGCTGATCTGCTGCACAAAACGACTTTCGCCCACCGCCAAGGCCCTGGCCTGGACTTCACCCGAAACGACGGCAGAACCTGATAGAAGGAGGTCGCCTGCTTGCTTGGCGATGGGCTTAGACTCGCCGCTTTGTTGCGATTCATCCAGTTCAGCGCCATCTTGACCAGGGAGGACGACTGCATCAACAGGTACTTGCTGACCCGTTTGGAGTCGAAAAAGATCGCCTTCAACGATTTGCTGGCTGTCCATCTCGACCCAGTGGCCATCGCGCAAGACTTGGATGCGAGAGGCCGTCTGCAGCTGGAGGCGGGCGAGGGTGCGCCTAGCCCGAAGCTCCTGAATGGTGGCAATACCGCTATTCCAAAGCACGACCCCCAAAAAGGCCAAGTTGGTCCACTGGGCAGGCTTGGACCAGGTGACGGCAAAGACAGCCAGACCTAACAGCAGGTTCAGCAGGTTGAAGTAATTGAAGAGGTTGCGCTTGACAATCTGCCCCAAAGAAGGCTGGGAGCTGTGAGCCTCATGGTTGCTGAGCCCCTTTGACTCGGCCTGGGCCACTTCTTCGGCGCTGAGTCCCCTTTGGAGATAGTCGCCTGAAAAGTGGGAGCTGCTTGCCTTGGCTTTGGCTTGCAATTGCTCAAGCAAGTTCTGACTGTCGAGGGCTGGCGAAGAAGGGTTGGCTTTTTTTGCTTTTTTCTTGTTGTATAGGCTTTTCACATTCAATAGAGGGTGGCATGAAGCCAAAGTTTGGCGCGAAGCCTAGCCTGGCAGACAGCACGCAGTCTGGCTTTGGCGCTTTTGCTTAAAAGGAGATAGGTGGCGTTAAGCTGACCGCGCTGCCAGTTTAACGAGAGCACAAGGGCTTAGGCCTCTTACTGATGATAAGAGCAGGCACAAGCTGCTGAGCTCTTGGGCTGAGAGGGTTCTTTTTGGCCACAAGTACAGGCGGCAGCATCTGCTCCAGACAGCTCTGCTCCAGCCTCCTCTTTGGTGGCTGTTGGCTTTCGCATTTCGGGAGCGGTGAAATCCAGCCAAAGCCCCTGTTGTTTGGGGTGCAGTTGGCGAAGCTTGATCCCAGCCGCTTCGAGAATACGGCGACTGGCGCGGAAGACATCCTGCTCGCGATATTTGTCGGAAAGATAAATCACTTCGCTAATCCCAGCCTGAACGATGGCCTTGGCGCATTCATTGCAGGGGAAAAGGGCAACATAAATACGCCCCCCTCGAAGACTCGGGCCGCGGTGGTTCAAGATGGCGTTCAATTCTGCATGACAAACATAAGGATACTTGCTGTCAATCCAGGCGCCATCGCGACTCCAGGCGAAGTCGTCATCGCTCATGCCAAAGGGCAGCCCGTTATAGCCCGTCGAAAGGATGCGGTTTTCTTCGCTGACGATACAGGCGCCTACTTGAGTGTTGGGGTCCTTGCTGCGCAACCCAGCCAAAAGGGCAACGCCCATAAAGTACTCATCCCATGATATGTAGGATTCACGTTTTGACATGCCAGACACCTCCCTGCATGGCTCGTATTTTATCGGATAAAAGCGCGCTCGATAAAGGCGTTTTCTGGCTCAAAACCGCACAAAAGAAGGCCTAAGGCATTTCAGGAAAGAAGGCCTAAGTTATTTCAGGAAAGAAGGCCAACCTTATTTGAGGGAAGGCCAAGCTTATTCGAGAAAGTCTTTGATGCGCCGCGTTCTGGATGGATGACGCATCTTGCGCAAGGCCTTGGCTTCGATCTGACGTATGCGCTCGCGGGTGACTTGAAATTCTCGTCCCACTTCCTCAAGTGTGCGCGTACGGCCATCATCTAGGCCAAAGCGCAAGCGGAGGACCTTTTCTTCGCGAGGGCTCAGCTCGGCTAGGATATCGGCTAGGAGCTCTTGCAGGACGTGGTCGCTGGCTTGTTCCGAAGGGGAAGGACTCAACTCGTCAGGAATAAAATCGCCGAGCAGGCTGTCTTCTTCTTCGCCCACGGGTTGATCAATGGAGATGGTTTTCTGTGAGATGCGCATGATTTCTCTCACGCGCTCAGGCGTCAGCTCCATCGCCTTGGCCAGCTCCTCGATTTCGGGGTCGCGGTCGAGCTCTTGCAGCAGCTGGCGTTGGGTGCGGATGAGCTTATTGATCGTTTCGACCATGTGGACGGGTATGCGGATGGTCCTCGATTGGTCGGCAATGGCGCGCGTAATGGCCTGGCGGATCCACCAGGTGGCGTAGGTGCTGAACTTGAAGCCCTTGCGGTAGTCGAATTTTTCGACCGCCTTCAACAGGCCTAGATTGCCCTCTTGGATGAGGTCTAGAAGCGATAAACCGCGCCCCATGTATTTTTTTGCGTTGGACACGACCAAGCGCAAGTTAGCTTCGATGAGATGGGTTCTGGCCTCCTCGTCGCCTTCTTCGGCAGCCTGGGCCAAGCTGCGCTCCTCGTCTGCGGTCAAGAGATCGACGCGGCCGATTTCCTTGAAATAAAGGCGGACGGGATCGTCGGGGTTGAGGAGCTCGTCTTGGGCAGAGGTTGAAGCTGACTCAGCGTTCTGCTCTTCATCTAATAGGCCAGCGAGGGGATCCTGCGAGGCTTTGGGCTTGCGTCCCCTTCGTGAAGGCTTTGGCGCTTTGGAAGCATCGCTAGCTGGGGCGGCAGGGCTTTTTTCGTTTGCTGAGGATCCGCGTTTTTCGTTTTTGCTTGCTTCGGGAGAGCTGTCATGATCGTCTGCGCCTAGATTCTCCCCCTCCTGATCAGGTGTGACCTGGATCTTGGCCTTTTCGAGGGCGTCTAAAACCTGTTCGGTTTCCGCAAGACTCAGTTCGGCCTTGGCGCTTTGAGACATGACCGTACTGTAGGGCAACTGTTGGGAAATGGCCTGTTCTTGGAGGTCGGCAAGCAGTTTTTGGACGACCTTTGCCCCTGCCTTGCCACGGCGTCTAGGGCTTGAAGGCACTTGCGCTTGCTCGCTGGCTGCAATCTCATCGGGGGCAGGTTTTGGGCGAGTGGCTGCTGCCTTGGGGCGGCTTTTGGCTTTGGATGGACTCTGGCTGCTCTTGGCTTTGGATGAGGCTTGGCGGCTTTTGGCCTTGGCTAAACCTTGGCTGCTCTTGCTTTTGCTGCTCTTGCTTGGGCTAGATGGGGTGCTGAGATCGGTCGTGGCTGTATCCTGCTGCTCGGAGCTGGCCTTGCGTGCTGGGGTCAAAACACACTCCTTTCGTTGCTAAGAGGACGTATGACATTTTATTGTTTTATTCTACTAGATATTTCTGGAATGCTTGGTGATTTTTGCCTGTTTTGCGTTGTTTAGGCGAAATTGAAAGCTGAACTTAGGAGATATGGGGCGTAAAAATAGGGCGATAGATCGGTTTTGGGGAGGAGGCTCTACTTTTGCTGTCCAACTGCGACAGCCGAAGTGCTCGCGCTAGACAGGGTGCTAAGCACTTAGCGTGTCAGATTCTAGATTCTAGCGAAGAGTCAGGCTAGATTAGCGCCCCAGCATGCGCTTATAGCCAACCACACATAGGTAGCCAGCTATGCCCATACAGGTAGCCTGGGCATTGTGTCCAAAATTTCTTTTTCAGGCATAGACTCTCTTAGAGCTTGCGTTAGAAAAATGAAAATCGGTATCTCTAAGGGAAGCCACAGGCTCACGGTCATCATATAATCTACTTTTGGACATACAACGTTAATAGGATAAAACGATCAAAAGGAGGCGTGGGCATGCGGAAAATAAGCAAAAAGAACTACCATCGCGCTTTGGCGATAGCTCTGGCAGGAACGGTTGGAGCTGGTCAAGGCCTGAGCGCTCTGCCACGAAATGTCAAGGCGGCAGCCGCCGAAAATAGCACGGCAGGAGCTCCAGCTTCTGGTCTGCGCGAAGAAGCTTCGAGCAGCGCGATTTTGAGCCCTGACGATCCCAAGCAAGATCCGCTTTACCTCAGCAGCCTCAAGCCAACTTATCAGCGAGTAGGTTGGGCACAACTCAAAACGAATACCGCCCTCGATGGCAGCCCCATTAAGCTCAATTTGGACGGCAAGCGCCAGACCTTCGCCTCGGGTTTGACCGCTCATGCTTCCGCCCTCCTCAAATACGATATTTCGAGTATCAGCTCTGAACGCAATCTTTTCGTCACTTATATTGGTATTGATCCTCGCCAACCTGGAGAAGTTATTTTTCGCTTCTACATAGACGAACAAAAGGTTTACGACAGCGGACGCATCAACCGCGACAAGACACAGCGCGTCATGCTGCCTCTCCATGGCGGTCGTGAGCTCAAGATTGAAATTGATGAAGCTGGCAACAAGGGCAACGACCACTCGCTCCTGGCTGACGCAAAATTCGTGCAGGTGGGGGAGTTGCCGCAAGTTCCCGACGTCAAAAAGGAACAAGAAGATTTCTACAAAGAACACGCCTTTTTCGAAAGCCAAAGCCCTGAGGCTCTGAAGGCGCTCTACAAACTGCGCTTCAATCGGGCTGTGGCGGCTGATATTTTCGGCATTTTGGTGCTACACCCCGAATACAGGACGGTTTATCAGTGGCTACTCAAAGACAGCCAGGCTCTAGAAATGCTGGCCAAGACAGGCGGTCCAGCAGGTAGCTATGCACGCTTCTTTGAAGTGCTCAATGAAATCTACCAGAAAGACCGCAGCATCCGCAGCAATCTTTTTAACAAGCGCTTGGCGTTGGCGACGGCATTAGAATTTTCTCGCACCGTCACCTTCTGGGCTAACCGCAATGCTGTAGCCGAACCTTTGCGGCGCTATGAGCTCTATCGGGATCTCTCACGCACGCCTGGCGAGATGGTCGGCAAAATGTTCGAGTATGACATCGAGGAGCTGAGGGCGGTTGTGAGCGCTGAAGTCAGCAATGATGACCTCGTTTGGATCCGCGAAAAAATCAAGAAAGAAAAGCCTGAATTTTTGGCCAGCCCCGAAAAACTGTCGGACATCACCTATCAGTACATGAAGTATCGCCTCTTCAACAAGCACGGCGACTCGGTACAAGGGCCAGATTATTATGGCGAGGATCCGCGCCTGGATCGTATTGTGGAGTACGGCGGTGTTTGTGGCGCGATATCCAAGTTTGATGTTGTGGTTCTGCGTGCTTTCGGCGTGCCAGCTAACGTCATCGGCCAGCCTGGCCACGCGGCTGTCACCTTCCTGGGCACAGGCAAGGTGTGGAAGACCTATAACGCCATTACAGGTTGGGAGCGCTCTCAGGGCGGTGTCTACAGCTTCTTCGCTAGTGCTTACAACAACAAGACCAGCTACCGCTACAAGGACAGCGGCTATACCACAACCTACAATCAGCTAGCCCAAGCCGCCAAACGCCAAAAGGGCGCCTACGAAAAGGCGAATACCCTTTATGTGCTAGCTATGCAGAGTCCCGATGCGGCGAGACGGCGCGAATATCTGGAGGCGGCTATTCAGGCGAATAAGCTTTTCCTGCCAGCTCATGACGCCTTGATCATGGATCAGCTCTCGCTCAAGCTCGAGGCGCGCGACGAGGCCTTGCTCACCTACTATGTCAAACGTGCGATGGAGGATATGAAAGGCTATCCCAAGCCCCTCATGGACATCGCCTATGCCGTCAAAAGCGCGATTACCAGTCGTCCGCTCCAAGTCGCTTTCTATGCTGCTTTGAGTCAAGTTGCGCAAGCTTCCGAAACCCAAGACCCAGTCGATGGCTACATGGCTCGCTCAGTGGTTCGCTCAAAAGAGTTCCAAGAATTGCTCGCTGGCGGCCAGCACATGTTGGGCAGCTTTAGCTTTGATGGCGTGCATGCCGAGCGCCTCTGGGGGGCTAGAACGGATAGCGAGTATTCTCTGGATGGCGGCGAATCCTGGCAGCCCGTTCAGCAGGACAACCCCTTGCTCTCGCCAAGTGAGATTCAGCAAATCACGGCCAAAAATGGCATCTGGCTGCGCATCAAAGGCAGAACAACAGTCACAGGAGCAGCAGGGCTCAAAGAGGCTATACACCTGCCCATTATTCAGCCTGTACCCCCTAAGCTGGACGTCTTTAGCCGCGAAAAATTCATCACGGGTCTGGACGATAGCATGGAGTGGTCAGTGGATGGCGGCCAGCATTGGTATCGCTACCGTGATGTCAAACCCTACCTGGACGGTTCGGACAGCATCCAAGTGCGACATTTGCGCTCGGGAAACAAGCTCGAAAGTACGGCTAAAACCTTTACGTTCCGCAGCAAAGATGCCCTCAAGGACATCATGCACTTGAACACGACCCCAGTCGAGGTTAGCAGCACCGAAACCGACCACAAAAAGGAATACGCCAACAACGGCGATTACAGCAATTTCTGGCTCAGCCAACTCAATGGCGGCGATACAGAGCCGAAGATCGTCTTTGCCTTTGACCAGGCCTATACGCTGACAGGCTTGCGCTATGTACCTCGCCAAGATGGCAAAAAGCTAGGCAACATCATCAAGGCCAAGCTTGAGATATCCGACGACAAAGAGCATTGGACGCCAGTTGCGGAACTGAACTTTAAGTACAAGAACAACCGCGAGGTGCAAAATTGGACGGCCACGGCCGAGCAGCGGAAAAAAGGCCGCTACGTCCGCGTTACCGCTATTGAAGGCGGCAAAGACCAGGTGGACAATTTTGCGCTCGTGATGAACATGGCTGACATCCTGTTCCAGACGACGCAGGACGAGGCCGCCAAGGGTCTCAGAGAGCGTGAAACCCGCTCATCAAGCGAGAATGTCAGTGAGCTGAAAAAGGGCATACAGCAGGCGGATCAGCTGGTTACGGGTGTGAGCCAAACCCTGCCTGAAGTAGAGAAGAAGCTCGAGGCGGCCAAGACGGCGGCAACGTCAGCTGAGACGGGCTATCAAGAGAAGTTGCAGCAGATCGAAAAGGACTTTGAGGAAGCGAAGAAGCTGCTCGCCCAGTACGAAGAAGCCAAGAAACAGCGAGAGACGATTGCGGTCGAAGAAAGCAAACGCTCTGAATTGCAAAAGGCCTATGTCGATAGCGTCAAGGAGTCCGAGAACCTAGCCAGAGCCTTGCGGCTTGTGGAATCCAAGCTTAATGCTTTGGACGAAAAAGAGTCTGAGGAGGCCAAGAACAGCGCCGCAGAACTCGCGAAATTGCAGGCTGCTGATCAAGAACAGGCCCGTGCCTACCGCGAGGCTCAAACAGCCATCCTCGCCAAAGCCCAGGAGCTGGCCCAGGCTATGTCAGGGCAAGAGGCAGCCGAAAAACTCAAGACACTACAGAGCCTTAGCCAGGAAGAACTGGACGCTCTGGCCACTGCCCAACTCCAGCTCAAGGGCTTGCCCAGCGGCGCCCAAGCCCAGCTGACGACTGAAGCTGAGGCTCTACAGCAGGTGATGGAGGCCAAAAAACAGCAGGATGAGCTGCAGCGAGCCGAAAGCTTTAGGCAGCGCTATGGCAAGCTGATCCACGCAGAGCCAAGCGATCTCAACCAGAAGAACTACAAGAGCTACAAGGCGCTTTACGATAGCGCTCGCCAAGAGTGGTTCAGCATGCCCGCATCCACTCGTGAGTTATTGGCCGATGAAGCCTGGCACATCTTCTATCCCACGATGCAAGCAGACGGCCCTCATGATCCCCTCGGCGAGACCCTCTTTGTGCCATTCGAGAACCATGAGGCCAATCAGGCCTTGCGCCGCAAATATATGGAAGTGAAGGCCTACTGGCAGCAAATTCCACACGATACGGATGCGCAGCAAGCCCTTCGCGACAGCCTCAAGGACACACTGAAGGCCGCGGCCGAAGTGGCTAAAAACAAAGAACTAAAAGCCGCCGACTACTATCGCAGCCTCCAGACCATCGAGGTGGCGTACAACGATGTGAAACAAGCGCTCTTCAAGGAGCAAGACCACATTGAGCGCGTCAACCGCTACCGCCAGCGCTATGCAAGCCTACTCAAGATGGATATGGCCACCGTGGGCGCGAGTGACACGGCGCTTTTGGCTGCTGCCCTCAAGGTCTATGACCGCTTGCCCGATAGCACCCGCGAAAGTTTGGGACCCGAGCAGCAGACCTTGCAGAGCTTACTGGCAGCCAGCCGTCTGCCTAGCGAAAAACGTGAGGAGTCTTTGGATTTCTGGAAGGCCAAGCTAGCCGCTGTGTTGGCGCAAGAACCCAGATCCAAAGAAGAAGTACCCGAGGCTTTCTATCCAGCAATAGGCACACTTTATCGTACGGCGAAGAACCCAGTAGCCGATGACGCCGAGGCCTACAAAAAGCTCATCAGCAAGGTGGAGGCTGACTTGTGGGTGCTCAAGCAAAAGGCCAGCGATTTTACGCGTGAGGAGCTTAGCTTTAAGGAAAAGCATGCGGCGGTTTTGGCAGCTACAACGGAAAGCCTGGAGCTAGGGCAGAAAGAAGCGCTCGAGAAGGCGCAAGAAGCCCTGAAAGATATCGAGACGCGCTACAGCGTGGATCTGGATTCCACAGACTTCCACCTCCAGCAGCTGGCGAAGCGCATGACGGAACTAGAGCAAGAGGAGCAAGCGCGCCAAGAAGAGGCGGCTCG
The DNA here is from genome assembly GCA_023442635.1 of Bacillota bacterium. GTDB lineage: Bacteria > Bacillota > Clostridia > Saccharofermentanales > Fastidiosipilaceae > JAEZYR01. The sequence continues at coordinate 14,818 of JAEZYR010000088.1, forward strand.
CGAAGCTGAAGAAGCGGCGAAAAAGAAGGCCGAAGAGGAAGCTGAAGCCGCCAAGAAGGCAGCCGAGGAAGCGGCCGCCAAGAAGGCTGAAGAGGAAGCTGAAGCCGCCAAGAAAGCCGCTGAAGAGGAGGACGCCTCCAAAAAGGCTGATGGGGAGAACGCCTCCCAAAGAGAGGCGGAGAAGAACCCAGAGAGCGAAAAAGGTGAAGAGGGCGAACAGCCAGAAAACCCAGGGGCGGACGTTGACGAGTCAGTTGAGCATGACCAGTCACCTGCTAAGGAAAAAGAAGATGCCGATGTGTCGGCTGAAGCGGGTGAAGGGAGCAAGCCTCAAGAAAATGAGGAGAAACCAGCCCTGGATGAAAGACCTGCGAAGGAAGAAAAGCCTGTTGTGGATCCAGAAAAACCCTCAACAGAGAACAGCCAAGCTCCTGATTTGACCGAAGGCGACCAGGCGAAAGAGAAAGAAGACATTTCGCAGCCTGTCACGCCTGAGGAAAAAGAGAAGGAGGACCAAGGCGCCGAGCAGAACCCAGCTCAAGAAAACGAAGGCGAAAAAACAGGGACAGATAGCGAGGAAGGACCAGGCAGCGATAGCACGCCAGCTGAAGACCACAAGGAAGCCGACCAGGATGCTACGCTCCCGAACCTGGATTCAGAAGAGGCAGAAAAGCCAGCCCAGGACGAAGAGGCCGTCCAGAAGGCCAAGGAAGCGGAGGCAGCGCGCCTAGCCGAAGAGCAGGAGAAAGCACGCCAGGCAGCAGAAGCCGCTCAGAAAGCCAAAGAGGCCGCTCAACTCGCTAAGTCAGATGAAAAGGAGCTGGAGGATCTGCCAAGCGAAAAGCAAGCAGCGCCTAGAGCACTCGCGCTTTCACCCGTGCCTACATTCAGCATCGAAGTGCCAGCGCCAAGCGAGCCGCAAGCATCAGCTGCTTATGTACCTGAGCATTTACAGTTAGCTGCTGCCCCTCAAGAAGCTGCGAAGACAGAGGAGGCCGTTAAATCCGAAAAAACATCGGAAGCGACAACTTCGATTGCGACAGCAGAGTCAAGTCAAACGCCAGCCGAGATGCCAGAAATCGGTTCAAGCGAGCAGCAGAAGCGCTCACCATGGCCTTATGTTGTGGGGGCACTGGCTGGCCTAGCTGGCCTAGTCGGCTTAGGCGCTTACTTTGGCCTGAAGAAAAAACACAGATAGCTCAGCGTGTACTTAGATAAAGAAAAGGATTCGCTTCAGACAGAAGCGAATCCTTTTTTCTTGCTGAGAGAAAAGTTTTTCAGGCTTACTCAGCCCATTCAATCGAAATAATTGAGCTGCATAGCTTGGCGCACGCGTTGCAAAGTGCCTTGTGCCTTTGCTCGTGCCTTTTCGGAGCCGAGAGCAAGAATGCGCATCACCTCAGCTGGATCTTTGGCGAATTCAGCCCTCCGCGTGCGGATAGGCTCCAAGAAACGCTCCAGAACGGCCAAGAGGAAGCGCTTGACTTTGACATCTCCAAGTCCCCCGCGCTGGTAGTGGGCTTTGAGCTCATCCAAGTTGGCATATTCAGGCAAAAAGGCTGCGAAGTCCTGATCCGTCGAAAAGGCATCCAAATAGGTGAAGACAGGGTTGCCTTCGACCTTGCCAGGATCACTCACGCGCAGATGGTTGGGATCTGTAAACATACCCATGACTTTTTGCTTCACAACGTCGGCTTCGTCGGCCAAAAAAATACAGTTGCCAATCGACTTGCTCATCTTGTTCTGGCCATCCGTACCAGGCAGGCGGCCGCTGGCAGCCTGGCTAGGGAACAGGGGCTCAGGACTTACAAGGCATTCCCCATAAAGCTGATTGAAGCGGTGGACGATTTCTCTAGTCTGCTCAATCATGGGCGCTTGGTCTATTCCTACCGGAACCGTGCTCGCATCAAAGGCCGTAATGTCGGCAGCTTGCGAGATAGGATAATTAAAGAAACCGACTGGGATCGAGGCGCCAAAACCGCGTTGCTGAATTTCGGTCTTGACGGTTGGGTTGCGGCTGAGACGAGCCACTGTTACCAGATTCATATAGTAGGCTGTTAACTCGTACAAAGCTGGAATTTGTGACTGGATAAAAAGGGTACTGCGCGCAGGATCCAAACCCACAGCTAGATAATCAAGGGCGACCTCAAGGACTGAGGCACGCACCCGCTCTGGCTGATCCGCATGGTCGGTTAAGGCTTGCGTGTCGGCAATCATGATGTAGATCTCATCAAAAGAGCCACTGTTTTGTAGCTCCACACGGCGAGCCAGTGAGCCAGCGTAGTGACCAATGTGTAGCTGCCCAGTAGGGCGGTCGCCTGTCAGAATAATTTTTTGACTCATATTGAAACCTCTTTGATGATCTTACAGTCTTGTTTGAGCTAGGGCTAGTCAGAAAAGCCAAGGTTTATGGCAAGGGGTAAGGCCAGGCTGTAGAGCCGCCAAGCGTCAGCCAGCAAACGCCAGCCTTCTAGGCGTTAGCCGCCACCCGTCGAGCGATTAGAACGCCCGCTGCCATAGCCGCGCGCCTCGACGGTTGTCACCACTGGCGCTGGGCCAGGATAACGATAGGCCGTTGGAATCAGGGGAGAGCCCTCCGTGTAGTACTCTGTCGTGACGGCTCGAGGATTGCTTTTGGCGTAAGCATCACTTGCCAATAGACCCGAGAATATATCGACTTGACGGCTGGTGATGCCGTTTGGCTGTGGCCATTCCATAGCAGGAAGATTGGCGTGAAGCGGCTTGAAGACATCCCACAAAATTTCTCTAGCCGAGGGGTTGTCGGGATTGGGAATAGTGCGCGGAATATCCAAGCCATACCACACAGCAGCGGTGTAGTAAGGGGTTAAGGCCACGAACCATTTGTCCATATCGTTATCGGTTGTACCTGTTTTGGCACCTGTCGAAATGTACTCTCCCTTGGCATTGTGAATAGGCCCTTGAGCATAAGCTGAACCCTCATACCAGAAAGCGCTAGCTGGCTTGAGTGGCTCCTCCATCAGTCTCAGCACCTGATAAGCCGTTTGAGGGGTGTAGACGCTGTGATAATTAGCTAGGTTTTCGAGTAAGGTCTGCCCATCGCTGCTGACGACCTTGGTATAGGCGTAAGGAGGCACAAAGTTGCCTGCATTCGCAAATGTAGCGTAAGCCGCCGCCATCTCGAGCGGATTCATACCTTGCTCAAAACCACCCATGGCCATCGAGATTTGGGCGCTATCATGGAGGCGGTTGATGCCGACCTCATTGAGGTAATGCAAAGAATTTTTCAGGCCGATGTGCATCAAAACCTTGGCGGCAGGCACGTTGTTGGAAATACGGATGGCGTTGCGAATGGTCATACCGCCGCGGTAGCCAGGATAGGCGTTGACTGGGTAAGGCGTTTGAGGGTTGCCTAAGTCAAGGTGGACTTCTTCGTCTACAACCATGGTCGAACCCGAGATTTGGCCTAGTTCAATAGCTGGTGCATAGACGTTCAGCAACTTGATCGAAGAACCAGGCTGACGCTCAATGTCGACCGCGCGGTTAATCACAAGGTTGGCCTCCTTGCGTCCGCGACCGCCGCCCATCGCAACTACGGCGCCTGTGCGATTGTCGATGACGACCATGCCAGCTTGGGGCAGGTCAGGCAAGCCTTCATAGCGGCTCGGCTGGTGGGCAAACAAGTTCTGCTTGGCGAAGGTCTGGTCGACGAGGTTCTGCACCTCTGGGTTAAGCGTCGTGTAAATGCTCACACCGCCGCTATGAATGAGGCGGCTGGCGGCCTCTCGGCTATAGCCTTTCTGGTCGACGAGATCCTTGACGGCCTGGCGATAAGCATACTCCGTAAAGTAGCTGTTGATGCTCGTACCCGTGATCTGGGGTGATTCGCGATTGATTTTGAGCTCGGAGTTGAGGGCTTCTTTGTACTGGGCTTCTGTAATGTAGTTCAGCGCGTACATTTTTTTGAGCACCATGCGCTGACGACGGAGGGCATTGCGCAAGCCGCGCTCAGTACGCGGATTATAGATCGACGGCCCCTTGGGGATGCCAGCCAAGAACGAAGCCTCAGATAGGCTGAGATCCTTGGCGTGCTTGCCAAAGTAGGCCTTGGAGGCCGACTCAATACCCACATAGGAGTTGGCCATAGGCACGAGGTTGAGGTAAAGCTCCATGATCTGATCATTGGAGAGTTCCCGTTTGAGAAGGATGGCGCGATACCACTCTTGTACCTTGCGCTGAGCCGAGACGCTGTTATCGCCTGTCAGCAGTTTGACGGTCTGCTGCGTGATGGTTGAACCGCCGTGCTGAGCTGTTCCGCCATTCAGTAGGGCGCTGATGACGGCACTTGCGATACGGCGCGGATCAATACCGATATTGCTATCAAAGCGCTCATCTTCGATCGATTTGAAGGCTTCATCGATATAGGTATCTTTGACGTCGGAAATCTTCACCAGCTCACGGTCGATATTTTCGGAGCCTGTTGAAATAGAAATAACTTGGCCGTTTGCGTCCAAAACGCGGCTGGTCTGACTGCCAGCATTAAACAGGGAAGGGCTGACAGGTTCAGTCGTGGCAATATAGCCTAGAAGCATGCCGCCCCCGACACCGCTCAAAAGGATAATGCCTGCTAAGACAACAAGCAAAGTCCAGTGAATGACCTTGCTGACCCCATTTGCGAAGCTCTCCAGAGGGTTTAGCAGACTGGCTGGCCTTGTGGGCTTGCCTTTGATGTGGCGAGAAAGATCGCGCCTTAAACGGCGTAGGCTGCGGCGGTATAGGCGCTGTTGATCGGGCTCTAAGCCCTCCAAGCGTGCGTCGAGGATGTAGCGCTCGCGCTCTTTTTGCTCCTTGCGATTGCGCCAAGAAGACCAGCACGAAAAGGGGAAAAAATTCAGCAGCGAAGCATCCGAATCGTCTGTTTCAGCTGCGAAAAAGGCGTTGTGAAGTTCTTCGGTCAGGTGAGAAGGGCGTTTGCTGTTAGCAGGCTTTGCGCTGGCCTGAGTTTCGCGCCTGGCGCGCTGCTCCGAAATGGGCTGCTGGGCTGTATTTTCCAGGGGCTGAACACGGCGAATCCTGACAGGCGCCTGCGCTTCCTCATTTGGGGTGACAGATGCGACTGGCTTTTTTTCGCGTTCATCCATGCAGAAAAGTTCTCCTTCGTTGCGACTTCGCCCTATCATGACCTAGGGTGAGCTATAAAAGTAGGGTCATCCAGGCAAGAAGTCTTACTGACGGCCATTATAACTGAAGCCGCCTGAAGCGCTGTTGTTAGCCAGGGCGTTTTTGAGGGCTTACTGGCAAACGAAGGCAGCTTAAGCAAGAGGCGCTAGGACGTGAAGCCAGGGTGCAGCGCCGAGCTAGGGAGAGCTGCCCCTTTTCTTGAGACGACTATTTTGAGGTACGGCTGAAGGTATAACTGTGGCTTTCTTCAAATTCGGCCAGGTGTGCTGGCAAGGTTAGGCCTTCGCTTTTTAGCCAGGCTGCAAGGCTCGGGCGGTTGGGAGGGTTCAATTCAACTGGGATCTCGCTAGGCTGAAAAAACTTGAGCTCGAGCACCTCTTCTTTTTGGGGCTTGAGGGTTCCAGACCATTGCCGACAAACAAAGAAAATCTCGACGTTGCTGACCTCATCGCCATTAGGATATTGGTAGTGGAGGGCAGGACCTGAAAAGACGCCTAGGAGTTCAAGCTTTTGAGGGATGAGTCCCGTTTCTTCCTCGAGCTCACGAGCCGCTGCGGCTTCGACGGATTCATCGAGTTCGACAGCGCCTCCATGGTAACCCCAGCACGCATTGTCCTTGCGTTTTTGGAGCAAAAGACCACGCTCAGCATCGACAATGAGCACGCTGGCACCCACTTGCATTAAGGGGCGATGCCCGACCAACTGGCGAAGATCCATAATATAGGATGACATAGAGATTCCTCCTGCTGATCTATAGGCGCCAGGCTTTAGCTAAGCGTGAGAAGCTAGGCGAAAGGGGCGCCTACCTATGATCCGAAGCAAGTATAAGCCTGATCGAGAGAAAAGAGCGAGAAGAACGCCTTGCCTCTGCTTTCCTGCATTTGAGCTAAGACAGAGAAGTGCTGATGCTGCTTTTGGGTCATTTTGGCGTGTTTGCAGAAGTGGGAAAGCTATTTTTGGTTGAATTATCTTGCCACACACGCACAATTATTAGCTAATTGCTTAGTTAGCAAAGGCTTCAAAATGGTCTTTGTTGCTATTTTAACCATTAACATTGATGAGATAGGCAAAGCTAGCTGAATATTTCAGTGAATTTATCAAGGCGAAGGGCAGGGAATAGCTAGCTTTTCGCAGTGAAAAGCTAGCTATTTTGAATGATTTTCGTACTTTTTTGAATCTGCCCAAAGTACGAACTTTGCGCGCTTTTTGCTGCTCGTGCTATCATTGCCCAACTGCTATCCGCAGAGGTCTATCCATCGGGCACAGCAGAGATCATCCTAATACTTGCTGTGGCACTGCTTAAGACCACTCGGAGGGCAAATTTACTCTTTGGAGGAAGAGAAATGAAGAAGACGACAAGACGGCTTTCAGCTGTCCTGAGTCTTGCGCTCTCTACGGCTCTACTCGCGAGCTGCAGTGGCACTGGCAAGACAGGCACCAGCCAATCAGGCAGCGGCACAGGTTCTGCGCCGAGCACTCCCACTACGAGTGGCTCTGACGCTAAGGCCAGCGCTTCAGGTGATGTGAGCGCTTCTCGCGACAAAGATGGCGGTATGCCACTTGTTCAGGCGGTTCAAACTCTCTCAGGTAAATTTAGCACTTTCTTTGGTGAGAGCGTGCCCGATCGTCAGGTTTACAGCATGACGAGCTTGGGT
>JAEZYR010000051.1 GCA_023442635.1 Bacillota bacterium
GGCTGGGACTCGCTTGCTGGCTGACCCTGGCTCTCCTGCTCGCTTTCGCCCTCGGCGTCAGCTTGGTTCAAATGCTGGAATTGGGGGTGCAAGATGACACCTCCGCCTGTCAAAACACAGGCCTGCAAAATATCGTCGTCATCACGGAAGGTCCAGCAGTGGCTTTTTTCGTCCCAATAATGCTGGCAAAAGGCCCTCATGTTGCCCGAGAACATATTCGAGGCGTCATGCGGCACTTGGCGCTCCAATTGGTCAGCCCCCAGGATTCTGACGCCGCCTCGGGTCACAACTTCTTGGCCTAGGCGGCTGCCTTCGACATTGCCTCCTGTCGCCACAGCCATATCGACCACAATAGAGCCTGGCCTCATACCCTCTAGCATATCAGCCGTAATCAGGCGGGGGGCTGGACGGCCAAAGACCTTCGCCGTCGTGATGACGATGTCGGATTGCGCAATGACGCGAGCTTCGGCTTCTTGCTGTAGGCGGATTTGCTCTTCGTTGAGTTCTCGCGCATAGCCACCTTCGGTTTCGCCCACATTGCCCAAATCAATTTTGACAAAGCGAGCGCCTAGGGAGCGCACTTGCTCTTCGGTACCTGGACGTGTGTCAAAGGCTTCGACCCTAGCGCCCAGGCGCTTGGCTGTCGCGATGGCCTGCAAACCTGCCACCCCTACGCCGATAACAAAGACACGGGCTGGCGCAATATTGCCAGAGGGAGTCATCATCATGGGCATGATCTTCGGCAAACGCTGAGCCGCCATGAGGACTGCATAGTAGCCAGCTAGGTTGGTTTGCGAACTCTGGACGTCCATTTTTTGCGCGATGGTCGTGCGTGGGATGAGTTCTAGACTCAGGGCTCGAAGGCCGCTTTGAGCCAAACGGCGGACAAGCGCCCCCTGGCGGAAGGGGTCAAGGTAGCTGATGTGTAGAGCGCCCTTGCGGTAAACGTCTAGATCCTCGTCTTCGGTTGGCGCCTGAACGCGCAGCAAGACTTCGCTTGTTTGTTTGGCCTCTATGCGCTCGGCCTCTGTGTGAAGCAGCTGAGCTCCTGCTTGTTCATAGTCTTCATCGGTATAGCCAGCAGCTAGGCCAGCTCCGCTTTCGACCGCAACTTCTAGGCCAGATCGAATCAGCGTCTGGGCGTCAGCTGGGACGAGCGCCACACGGGTCTCAGGCTCGCTTTCGCGGTGTACGTAGATTTTTGGCATCCCGCTTCCTCCTTGGCATCTATTGTGTGTAGTTTAGCTGAAAGCACGGGCGCTGAGCACAGACAGATCCCTTTCTTCAAGGAAATACTTGCTGATGGCCAAGCGCTGGGGAGGGAGAGGGCAAAAGCGCCTCTGTGGATAGAAAGCGGGCGCGGATGGTAGAATTTGGGGTAGGATAGCAAAAGAGAAAGTTGTTTCAGTTTTCATTTTAACTTTGCCAAGCAAGTACGCTTAAGATTGTTTTTGAAGACTGTAATGTCGTATATCTCGAAGATGTAAATAGGATGAGAGGTTAAGTACTATGGCAAGAAGCATTGAAGAGAAGGTAGAGGATTATTACAAAGCTCTTCTTACTGAGCTCGGAATACGCCGTTTTACTAAAACCGAACCCATTAACGAATCAATTGCTAAGGCTCTCAAAGAAGCTGATTCAAAGTCAGGCGGAACTGGATCTAATTATCCAGATATACAGCTTCTGCTTCAAAATAAATCTCGCCGAGATATCCCCGTTATGATTGAAGCCAAAGGCACTAAGGGAAAACTCGAGAAATTAACAGCCAAAGGCGATATTGAGTTTGTTAGCACGAATAAGAATCCAAGACATGCCATACAGCAATTCGCAGTTAACGGTGCCTTACACTATGGCCTAGCTATTTTAGATGCCAATATCTATAACGAAGTCATTATTATTGGCATAAATGGCTCGGAGTTAGATGAAAAAGGCCGTATTAAGGATCCAGAGTATAAAGCCTATTACGTGTCCACAAAAAACGAACGCATTCCTAAAGAACTGACTGGTTTTCAGTTTGAGCAGATGAAAGCGTCCAATATTGATGCGTTTTTTGCCGAATTGGATGAGCTATTGTTGACAGAAGCTGAAAAAGAAAAGTTCAGGAGAGATAAAGAAGATCTATTAGAGAAAAATATTAAAAGCATTCACCAACGCATTTACGATGATGCCAGCATCAGAACTTTACTTGGGACTAATGAAAAATTGTACTTGTTTTGTGGATTGATCATGGCTGGCCTTACGACGGATGGCGTAAAGTCTTTAGATGAATCCGATTTTTATAGCAATGATGATTATGGTGATAACGATGGCAATCTGATTTTACGCAGAGCGGGCGCTTTTTTACGCAAAAAGAATTGCCCATCAGAAAAAATCAATATGGTTTTGAACTATTTGAAGCCTGTATTTGAGAAACGCGATCTTTGGAAGCCGATCAATGGCGAAAGCGTCATTAAATCGATTTACAAGCAAGTTAAAGAAGACATCTTGCCACTCCTTGAAAGCAATATCCATTTAGACTTTACAGGGAAGATTCTGAATAGTTTGAACGACTGGGTAGCTATCGATAACGATAAGAAAAATGATGTCGTGCTGACGCCTCGTGTCGTCACAAACTTAATGGCTCGTATGGCACGAACAGATAGAGATTCGTTCGTGTGGGATACCTGCATGGGATCATCGGGCTTTTTGGTATCTGCCATGGAAATCATGATTGATGATGCCAGACAACATATCAAAGATACCCAGGCGCTGGAAGAAAAAATTGAGCATATAAAGCGCAATCAATTGCTTGGTATTGAGATCCTAGGAAACATCTATCTTCTCGCTATTTTGAATATGATTCTTATGGGCGATGGGTCTTCTAAATTGATCTGCGGTGATGCCCATCGTGAAGCACCTAAATTCATCAATCATCACAGGAGCGATTTCCCAGCGAATGTTTTTCTACTGAATCCGCCTTATTCTGCGCCAGGCAAAGGACTTGTTTTTGCCGAGGAAGCCCTATCACAGATGGAGACAGGCTATGGTGCTGTGCTCATTCAAGAGAATGCAGGAAGTGGGCAGGGAGATGTGTATTCCAAGAGGATTTTAGAGAAGAATACACTGATTGCGAGTGTCCACATGCCCACCGATTTATTTATCGGTAAATCTTCTGTGCAAGCGGCCATTTATCTTTTTCAAGTCAATCGCCCGCACGAAGCAGATGATATCGTCACCTTTATTGACTTTTCTGAAGACGGCTATTCTCGACAAAACCGCAAAAAGAGTACGCAAGAAGTTAACTTACGTAATACAGACCATGCACTAGAACGCTATGACGAGGTGGCAGCGATCTGTCTAGGGAAAAAGCCTAAGACTTCTTACTACACAGAGGCGAATGGTTTGGTCATTAGGGACACGATCTCATTAGGTGGAAATGATTGGACGTTTAATCAACATAAAAAGATTGATACCGTACCTACAGAAGAAGATTTTAAGAAAACAGTTGCGGACTATTTGGCATGGAAAGTCAGTGCGATTTTGCGAGGGGAGGTGAATGTGGATGAATAAGAAGTTGATGTCTTTTGCGCTGGGCGACGTCTTTAAGATTTATTCACCGAAGAAGCGCTTTAATGCGAACGCAGTGCAGTTTGGCGGAAAGTATCCGTATGTGGCACGAGGGTCATCGAACAATGGTATTCGTGGTTACATCACGGAGGACGAGCAGTATCTCAGCCCTGCAAAGTCTCTGTGTTTCGGACAGGATACGGCAACCGTTTTCTACCAACCCGATGCCTACTTTACAGGCGACAAGATTAAGGTCATGATTTTGAATAACCATGAACTGAATGATGAGTTGGCTCAGTATTTTATCACCGTGATAAAGAAAGCGTTTTCTACCTTCGCATGGGGGCAAAGTTCGTTTAACGAGAAGATTCTGAAGGCTACTGAAATCGTTCTTCCCGTTATCGAATCTTCTGATCCCAACCATGAGTACACAATCGATGACATAGACTTCAACTATATGCAGGAGCGCATCACGGAGCTGGAGCAGGAGCGCATCACGGAGCTGGAAACCTATCTAATAGCTTCTGGATTGGATGACTATGAACTGACGCAGGAAGATAAAGAAATACTCTCTCTCTAGAAAATCCGCATTTGACGAAGCAGATGCTGCGCAAGCTGATTGCAGGAATGGGGAGCTGAGTTTTAAGAAATTTACATTGGAGGAGCTGTTTACATCCGCCACGGGCAATGTTGATTTGCAGCAAAAGGACATCAATGGAAAAGGTGAGTTTTTCATAAACAGCGGCGTAGAGAACTGTGGCATCAAGGGAAGAACCGATAGACTTGCGAGGATATTTCCTGCAAACACCATTACGGTGGACTTCTGGGGAAACGCCTATTACCGCGATTTCGAGTACAAAATGGCTACGCATAATCATGTGTTCTCGCTGGCGGGTGATGTCATCAAGAATAGGCTTGTCGGCATGTACATCATCGGGCTGCTGTCCAGGTTGCCGCGGCTATTTTCCTATAATAACATGGCAACTTGGAACAAACTAAAAACTGTTGAGGTGAGCCTTCCTGTCATGCCAGACGGCAATATTAACTTCGACTACATGGAGCGTTACATTCGTGCTATTGAGAAGCTAACAATTGCCGATGTAGTAAAGTACAAAGATAAACTAATCGAAACAACGAAGCAAATTGTTTCTAGGTGAACGGTCATCCCCCTCACTCCCCATACCTAAGAACAAATAAGGATTCGTGCTCAGCCAAAGATGCAATCAGCTGAGTAAAGTCTGTATCGGTCGGTGTGTACACAACGACCGAAAAGTCTTCCTCAAAAGTGACCAAGGTCTTTTGCTGAATAAAATAAAGATTCAGATGATTTTTCCCTTGAACAAGAACGGTTTTCAGCAGTTCTCCAAGCTCAGAGAGCGAATAGTCAGAAAGGTCAGTGGAGGGTCTTTTGTATTTTTGATATAGATGCCAATTGTATTTATTCATCCAGGCAAGTTCTATATAAAAATCATGGCAAGCCATGAGCGAGAGGAATATTCTCACAACCCTCTCTGCATACTCGCACAAAAAGTTTTCTGCCAAATAATCTTCAAGCTCAGAAAAGCGACTTTCGAATCCATAGACTTGATAATAGGGGCCAACGGTGAAGTAGCGTTCCCCCTCTAGTAGCGTCATGATGGCTTCATCGTAATCGTTATGTGGCGTCATATTCTGGTGACCCCTTCCTTAGCCCTGGCATAACAAGTCCTCTATTTCGAGTATGGTCCACTCAGAGCTATACTCGCGTTGTTCATGGCTGATCAAGACGACCGTGCCCTCATAAGCCTCTAGAACAGCCAGCAATTCCGCCGACTTATGCGCATCTAGATTGGCGAAGGGTTCGTCCAGAAGCAGTAGAGACTTGCCTGTGTTCAGGCAGCGCTCAAACTTGAGAATCTGCTGCTCGCCGCCACTGAGTTGAGTCGCATCAGACACCTGGCGCATGGCCCGATACGCCTGATCTTCAGGAACAAGACTCGCCTCATAAGGATAAGCCCCAAAGAGGCTCACATTGCTGGCATAGTCCTCTGCAAAGACGCGCTGATTTTGAGGGAGATAGAAGTATTCTGCCTCACGAAAGTGTCGCCTTTGCCCATCGATACAAATGCTGCCCTCATAGTCTACCTGCCCCTGTAGGACACGGAAAAGGGTGCTCTTGCCCGAGCCGCTCCTGCCCTGGAGTAAGTACTTTTTGCCTGCCTCAAGTTGAAAATCGTAGGTCAAAGCTTTTTGGGGAAAGACCACGCTTACTCGCTGCAAGCTCAGTTTTGACCATGGCTTTGGGTCGTGCTCCCTCTGTTGCCAGCGATCCTCTATTTGGAGGATGGCATCAACTTCCTTTCTCAATTCCTCCGTGCTATTGATCGTGTTGACGCAGTACACCAGCTCACGCAGCGGATCGATGAAGGACTGAATATAGCTAAAAGAGGCCACCAAAACACCTAGGCTCAAGTTGTGCAATAGGATGAGCTCGCCCGAACTCAAAAAGACCAAGAAGTCGATGAGAAAAAGACAGGCTCCAGAAACAAGCAGGCTGAGCAGCTTGGCCCGCCCCATATGCAGGCGCTTAGCTTGCACTGAACGGCTGGCCGCTTCATGGCGTGTGGCAAAGGCCAGAACAGACTTGCTGTCAAGCATATCGAATGAATGCAAGAGGTCCTCCACCAAGTGCATATATCGCTTGCGCTCGTCGATATAGCCTTTCGTGCGCGTGGCAAGTCGCTTTTTGAGTAATTTAGGACTCAGCAGGGTGAGTAAACTGCCGATAAGCAGGCTCAAGAAAATAAGCCAGTGGGTACTGAGAATAACGACAATAGCGTAAATACCTAAGGTCAGAATCGATTGAATAAACGATATCTTGGGGGTCAGATAATCTTGCTCGAGGGTGGTGATTTGCTCACTCAAAAGATTGATTTGCTCGGGCAATTTATGCTTCCGAAATTGCTTCGGAGGCATCCACATCAGGCGTTCGAAAAGGCGATCCTTGAGGTTCTTTTCAAACTGAACCGAACGCTTCCAAAGCAAACGCTGCGCCACAAAGGTAAAAGCTAGGTACAAGAGAATAAGGCCGAGAAAAGCGAGAACCAGCCAGAGCCAAAGCTGCACATCTTTTCGGGGGAAGGCCTGGTCGATGGCGAGCTTATACACAACGGGAATCAAGATCAAGGCAGCATTCGATGCAAGGGTCGTTAAGGTCTCCCCCCAAATGATGGGAGCTAAACGCCGCAGCTCATGGCGCACAGAGGTCTGTTTATACGAATTCATATGTCTATTTTATACTTCTTCTAAAAGCAGATAAGCCTGTCCAGAGAAGAAGCTAGACCGAATCAGCCGATCTGGTGCTCGCCCCTGGCTAGGCCGTGGGCACGCGCGCCAAAAGCGCCTCCCCCTCTTCGCTCAGTGCCAGCAGCCGTTGATTGCGACTCCCCCTAAAGGGCAGATCCAGGCTGCGAAGACTGGCCACATAAGGTCCATCGATCAGCAGATCCACCTCCTGCAGAAGGGCTGCGATAGCCTCTTGTCCTTGCCCAAGCAAGGCGAGCTTCGGCCCTTGCCTCAGCTGAATAGGCTCACCTTGCGCAGCTGCCTGCAAAGTCTCCAAGGTATAGCCCGTGTAGCAGACGATATTGCCGCCCAAAGCGTGAACTTCTTTGGCCAGGAGGCTCAAGGCCTTTGCTTGCACAAAGGGCTCTCCACCCGAAAAAGTCATGCCCTCAAGCAGCTCATTTTTTTGATATTCGGCCAAGATCTCGGATACCGCCATAACCTGCCCGCCAAGTGGCAGAAAAGTCTGCGGATTGTGACAGCCAGGGCAGCGATGTGGGCAGCCTTGCGCAAAAAGGGTCAGCCGCAGTCCTGGCCCATCCACAATGGAATCCCCCACCCATTGCGCAACGCGAATATGTGCCTCGCCCACAGCATAAGGGGAAGCAGGTCTCTTGTTAAGCCCTGCCTTCGCCACCTGCTCAGCCATGTTTGACGCGCTCGGCCTCTTCTGCTCGTTTGGCATCATTGAAGCGATCCAAAGTGCCTACCAAATAGCCCGTGATGCGGCGAATGCGTTGAAAAGGCTGGTCTGGGCTCTCATGTCGGCCACAGCAAGGGCAGACATCGCCGATCACGCCGTGATAGCCACAGACAGGATCCCGATCCAAGGGGTGGTTGATCGAACCATAGCCCACCCCGGCTTCCTGCATATGCCGCACAATCCGCTCAAAGGCCTCCAGATTATGCGAGGGATCGCCTTCTAACTCCACATAGCTGATATGGCCAGCATTGGTATAGGCGTGGTAAGGCGCCTCGATGTCGATCTTGCGCAGTGCCGATAGCTGATAGTAGACAGGCACATGAAAGGAGTTGGTGTAGAAGTCGTGCTCCGTAATGCCTGGCAAACGCCCATAGCGCTGGCGGTCCAGGCGCAAAAAGCGCCCAGACAAGCCCTCCGCTGGCGTCGCCAAAAGCGAATAGTTCAGCTGTTCCTGCTCGGCTCTTTCGTCGCAACGCTGACGCATATGCGCCACAATCGCTAGGCCAAGCCGCTGCGCCTCTTCGGACTGCCCATGGTGCTGCCCCAGCAAGGCGACCAAGGTCTCAGCCAGGCCGATAAAGCCCACACTCAAACTGCCGTGACGAATGATCTGATCCACCTCATCCTCTGGCCCCAAGTTCTCGGCATCAATCCAGATACCCTGCCCCATAAGGAAGGGAAAGTTCTTGACCTTTTTGTGGCGCTGAATCTCAAAGCGCTGGCGCAACTGGCGGAAGACCAAGTCCATCTTCTGATCTAGCAGCTGATAGAAGCGCCCGATGTCGCCGCGCGCCTCAATGCCCAGGCGGGGCAGATTGATCGAAGTAAAGGACAAGTTGCCGCGGCCTTTGGTCGTCTCTCGACTCGGGTCATAAACATTGCCCATCACGCGCGTGCGGCAGCCCATATAGGCCACCTCCGTGTTTGAATCGCCAGCGCGATAATAGGCCAGGTTGAAGGGCGCATCCAAAAAGCTGAAGTTAGGGAAAAGGCGTTTGGCCGATACGCGGATGGCAAGGCGGAAAATATCATAATTGGGGTCTTCTGCCTCGCTGTTGATGCCGCGCTTAACCTTGAGGATTTGGACAGGGAAAATGGCCGTTTCGCCATGCCCCAAGCCGTCTTCGGTAGCCTTCAACAGTTCGATCATGACAAGGCGACCCGCGGCTGACAGATCCGTTCCATAATTGATCGAACTAAACGGAACCTGGGCACCTGCTCTGGAATTCATCGTGTTTAAGTTGTGGATAAGCGCCTGCATAGCCTGGTAGGTATCGCGCCTGGTCCGCTCCAGAGCCAAAGCCATCAGACGCTCGCTCGCCTCCTCGAAGTCCTGAGGTGGCACGGCCTCTAGCCCAATACCGCCAGCTCGCCGAGCTGCCGTTTCGAAGTCGAGCCCCTCTAAGGCCTCCCGACAAGCCTCCGCCTGCCCTAGTAGCGTCTGCTCCTCCAACAAGTCCGCCACATGCTTGCGGAACGTGATCGCCACACCTGGCGCCATGGCATAGTCAAAATCGGGAATGGCCTGTCCACCGTGCATCTCATTTTGGTTAGCCTGGATCGCAATACAAGCCAGAGCCGCGTAACTCTGGATGCTCTGGGGCTTGCGCAAATGACCGTGGCCTGTCGAGAAGCCATGTTCGAACAGACGGCCAATATCGATTTGGCAGCAGGTTTGCGTCAGCATGTAAAAGTCTTTGTCGTGGATGTGGATATCGCCTTCTGCGTGTGCCTGAGCCATGTCTTCGGGCAAGACATACTGGTCAACAAAGGACTTCGCCCCCTCAGAACCGTACTTCAGCATCGTGCCCATCGCTGTATTGCCATCAATGTTGGCATTTTCGCGCTTCAGGTCGCTTTGGGAAGCGTCAGCAAAGGTGATTTGCTTGTACGTATCCATGAGTCCCTGAGCCAGGGCGCGCCGCCGCTGGTGCTCCGCTCGATACAGGATATAGGCCTTGGCGGTCTGAGGAACCTGACAAGTCAAGAGCTGCATTTCGACCAAATCCTGAATTTCCTCCACCCCTGGCTCATGTGCAGGATCCAAACGGCTGACAATGAGACTCGTTAAGGCGTCAAGAGCCGAATCTGAAAGCGTCTCAGATGGCACACAGCGGTTGGCCTTGAGGATAGCCTGTCGAATTTTGAAGGGGTCAAAGGGCATCCTAGAACCATCGCGTTTGCGAATGTAGCGGGGCAAGCGCTCGGGTAAGACCTTGAGGCTCTCGTCTTCTGCTGCCGCCTCCCACTCTAGATTGCCCTCAAACGGAATGCTGACTGTTTTTTTCGTATCCTGTGCCTGTCCCATCTTTGCCCTCCTTGCCGCATGAAGCCCCGCCTACACCGTTACTGCCGACCTTACACGCGGGGACTGATCTCCATGGCTTATTGATAATGATAACTATATGTAGATCTTTCGTTAAATCGATACGCTATATATTGCGTCATCTGTGAGCAGTTGTAATCGAGCCAGGCACAAAAGTCAAGCAGCAAAAGATAGTTAGCCAAAGATAACAAAACTTCATTTCAGGCATGCAAAAGGGGCCGCAAGTCGCTCAACTCGCAGCCCCTCGTTCAAAAAGCCTGTTCAGGTCTTAGATAATTTTCTCTAGGAACTCGCGACCCAGACGAAGACCCTCATGGACCTTTTCGATCGAACCTTCGTAAAGGGGATCCTCGTGCTCAATGGAAATTACGCTGTCATAGCCAATCTTCTTGAGCTCCGCGATCAGACCCTTGAAGTCAACATGACCCAAGCCTGGCATACGGAAGCGCCAGTAGCCATCACGCTGCAGTTGGGCATTGAAAGCGCCAAACCAGGCGAGTTTGTCCTCAAAGATCTCAACGTCCTTGGCGTGCACGTGGAAAATGCGATCCTTGAACTTTTCGACTAAGGGGAGGTAGTCGATCAGCTGGAAATGCAAGTGTGAAGGGTCAAAGTTCAAGCCAAAGCTCTTGCTCGGCACGCGGCGGAACATTTCTTCCCAGAGTTCTGGCGTAAACGAAATGGTGCCTGGTTGACCTGGGAGCTGCCAACCCTCCATGGGGCAATTCTCGATCATGACCTTCACGCCGCGCTCTTCGGCATAGCGGAGCAAGTCCGTAAAGACCTCTTCGAAGTCGTCGAAGCTGTCTTTGACCGACTTCTCGATGTTGCGGCCCACGAAGGTACCGACCAGCTCGACGCCCAGTTTCTGGGCAGCATCGATCACATACTTGGTGTGCTGGTTGATCTTCGCTCTCTCCTCTGGGTTAGCGTGGATGTTGTTGTCGTAATAGCCCAACGATGTGATGGCAATGCCCGCCTCATCAAAGGCGCGACGGATCTCATCCGCCTCTTCTTGGGTCAAGTTGGCCACATCGATATCTGAGGCCTGATAGTCACGGCTGTTGTCGCGTGGCCAGCAAGCAATCTCAAGACCCTTGAAGCCGTTTTCTTTGGCCCAAGCCAGCTTTTCCATCAGTGGGACCTGTGGCAGACAGGCCGTCAAATAACCTACAAACATAGGGTGCTCCTTTTATCGCTTCAGATCAGAAATTCAGATTGATCTCGAATTTCGCTCTCAGTCCTCATCAAAGTAGACAGGCTTGCCCGTTTCGGCCGACTTGTAGATGGCCTCCAAGACACGCGTGACAACCAAGGCCTGCTCTGGCGTAACCACAGGCTCTGTGCCGTTTTCGACAGCCTCATAGAAGCAGCGAGCTTCGCGGACTTCGGGGCGCTCATTGTCGCCACCCTCAAAGAAGGCGACTTCGCCACCGCCCAACAAAGGCTGGGTCGTATACATCTTGCTGTACTTCTCGCCATTGATGCGCAGACCATCGTGGAAGTCAGCACCAGCCAAGGTACCGCAGAGGGTGCACTGAGCTTCTCTAGGCTCCAGGATATTGAGCGCCCAGGAGGACTCAAGGATGATCGTTGCGCCGTTCTTCATCTTGATGAAACCGAAAGCGCTGTCCTCAACCGTATACTCCTTAGGATCCCAAGAACCAAAGATGTTGGCTGCATTTTCGTTGTCGCCCAACTTGCGGTAGGAGCTACCCACGACATAGTCGACGTCGTAGTTGTCCATTTCCCAGAGCGTCAAGTCCAAAGCGTGGGTGCCGATATCGATCAGTGGACCACCGCCCTGAGCTTCAGCATCGAGGAAGACGCCCCATGTAGGCACGCCGCGGCGGCGAAGAGCCTCGCCACGAGCGAAGTAGATCTCGCCCAGCTCGCCATTTTCGATCATCTTTTTGAGATAGAGGCTGTCAGCGCGATGGCGGCTCTGGTAGCCAATGCTGAGGGTCTTGCCCGTACGGCGAGCGGCCTCGACCATCTTTTTGCCTTCGGCATAGGTCTTAGCCATTGGCTTTTCGCACATAACGTGCTTGTCAGCTTCGAGCGCATCGATCGTAATAAAAGAGTGCTCGCGGTTCGGCGTCAAGACGTGGACGGCATCAACCGTTTTGTCGGCGAGCACATCGCGGTAGTCTTCTGTCACCTTGGCGTCAGGGGTGCCATATTCTTTGGCTGCCTTTTCGGCGCGCTCGCGGATAATATCGCAGAACCAAACCATCTCTACATTGTCCAGCTGCTTGAGGGCTGGCATATGTTTTTGGTTGGCGATACCGCCGCATCCGATGATACCGATCCGATAAACCTTCTTCGCCATCTTTGGCTCCTTTCGCGTGCAGGAGGGCACGCTCCCTTATTTTTAGCGGTCAGTTCTTTGAGCTAACCGCCAAGTTACCTGTTTTGAGGCCAGACACTCTGGATATGTTGGACACTCGCGGCCAATTCTCCCCAAGGATCTTGGCCAAAGCCTTCTTGCTCGACGATGACGCCGCGCTCTAGTGTGCCCTCTTCTTGCATCGTCTCCAAAAGCGCTGCAAAGTCCAACTGTCCTTCGCCGACTGGTACATCTAAGCCCTCATGGCTCCCAGCCTTCCATGTCTTGCCGACATCTTTGAAATGTAGGGGGCCTGCGACAGATCCTAAAGACCCAATCCAGGCTGGCAGTTCAGCACCACCCACAAAAGCCCAGCAGCTATCGACTTCAGCCACCATGTCGGGTCTAGCGTAACGGTCGATCAGCATCTCGAAAATGTTCTTATCGCAACCTTCTAGCTTTTGGATCTCGTGGTGGTGGTTGTGATAGCCCACACGGCAGCCTACCGCACGCAAGGCCTCAGCAGCCTGATTGAGCAGTCCTGCGACTTGGTCGATATCCTCGACGGTCTCAAAGGTGGCATATGGGCAAATGACATAAGACAAGCCCAATGTCTTGGCCTCTTCGACCACCTTGGGCAGCTCATCCCTCAGCCGTTCTAGCGGCACATGGCTCGAGTAAGGCTCAAGGCCAGCCTCCTGGCAAAGCTGCAGAAGCTCCGCTGCTTCTAGCCCATAGTAGCCAGCAAATTCCACGCAAGTGTACCCACAGGCCGCTACTTTTTTGAGCATGCCTAGGACATCTCCGTCAAGCAAGTCTCTAACTGAATAGAGCTGCAGACCAATGCGTTGCTTCATGGCGTCCTCCATATCTTCAGATCTAGAACAAGTTTCATGAAAAGCCCAAGAATCTGGGTTTAACGTTAAACTTGCATCTTTCAAGCGTATTTTGTGCGAGAAACCAAAGTGAACTTGTCTAATTCTTTGAGAAACAGATCGCCTGAGAGGCTTTTTTCTCCGCATCTTGTCTAATTTTTCTTTAGGCCTGGCGAGAGCTTTCTTAGAAGCAAATACGCCAGCCAGCTTGGCTTAAATCTTCAAGGATTTCCGTTGGAAAATTGGCTAAAAGATCTATTTTTTGCATCTTAAAACTTTCTTACGAACCCTGCGGCAAATATCGCGTATGCTATCGGAAAATCCAATGCTCGTCATGGCATGGACAGGCTTTGACACTTGTTAGATGAGGCTTGTGAAAACATTCAAGAAGGAGTGCCCGTATGCCGCAACTGGTCTTTTTGCTTCAAATCATCGGAATTTTCTTCTTGTTGATCTATGCCTACCGGGTCATCCTTTACCCCATTGCTTTTATCGGGCGTTTCCGCCAGCGCCTCCACCCTCAGAAGGAGGCTCGCCAGATTCATCACTTTGGCGTTCTGATCTGCGGCCGCAATGAGGCTGCCGTTATCGGTGATTTGATCCATTCTTTGCGCCAACAGGACTACCCTCGCGAAAAGCTCGACATCTTCGTTTGCGCGGATAACTGCACCGACGACACGGCTTCTTTGGCTCGCCAGGCAGGGGCGATTTGCTATGAGCGCTTCAACCAGAAAGAGATCGGCAAGGGCTATGCCCTGAACTTCCTTTTGACCCAAATTCGCCGCGATCGCCTGGATCGTGGAATTGAGGCCTGGCTGGTCTTTGACGCCGATAACCTGTTAGAGCCTGGCTATCTTCAGGCGATGAACCGCCACTTTGATCAAGGCGAGCTCATTCTGACGAGCTGCCGCGCCTCCAAGAACTTTAGTGACAACTGGCTGTCCGCGGCCTATGCTTACGGCTTCTTGCATGACGCCATCTTTGTGAACTATGCCAAGTCCCTGATCGGCCTCTCAGCGGCAGTCAGTGGCACGGGCTTTCTCGTCGCTGACTCTGTCATTCAACATTTCCATGGCTGGCCCTTCCACCTACTAACCGAAGACCTAGAGTTCACCTCCGCCGCCACCCTGGCTGGCTACAAGATCGGATACTGCCCTGATGCCATCTTCTACGATGAACAGCCGACCGACTTTGCCCAGTCTTGGACGCAGCGCCTTCGCTGGACCAAGGGCTCTCTTCAGGTCTTTTGCCGTTATTGGAAGCCGCTCTTGCGTCGGGCTTGGCAGCATCGCGAACTGCGCTCGCTAGAAATCCTAGTCGTGACCCTCCCCGTCAACCTTTTGCTGGCTATTTCGTGGGCACTCTACGTCTTCATGCTCTTTGCCACCCTCGTCAACCCCTCCTACACATGGCAGGATGTGCTTCCGCCCCTGTGCCTGCACCTCAACAACAACACCTTCCCCTTGATGGCTATGGCGCTTTTGACCTGCGTGGCGAGTTGGCGCCTCATTCCAGCTCATCCTGTACTCAAGATCGCAACCTGTGTTACTTATCCGATCTACATGCTCAGCTATATTCCGATTATGGTTCACGCCCTCTTTACTCAGGTGACGTGGAAACCAGTCCGGCACGGTGTCACGAAGGAGTTCAGCTGCGTGCCCAAGGTCTAAACCTTGCAGCGAGTCTCTTCGCCCATCGTGAACGACTCTCACCCAAAACAACCGGACAGTCCCATCTACTGCCTCTGTAGATGAACCATTTTCGCTTATGATGAGAACAGGCATGCTTTGGGTCATGCCTGTTCTGCTTTTTTGAGCGTCGCCTTAATCTTCCACCGATCACAAAATCTCCCTAGCGCTGAGAGCAAGTTATAATGAGCCGCTACCCCTTTCGATTATCGATCTCAGAACAAAGGAGCTCTATGTCGCAAAAACCTTCTACCCCTCTGTCTTCTGACATACATAGCCAAAACTCAATACCCCAGCCTGAACCAGAAACATCAAGCAGCTCGACCAAGACCACCTTGCAAGCGGTCAATCCCCTGGGTCAGCTGCCTGTCTCAAAGCTCCTCCTCAATTTTTCGATCCCCAGCATCATCGCCATGCTCGTGGGCTCGCTCTACAACATCGTTGACCAGCTTTTTATTGGTAATAGCGTGGGCGAGCTCGGCAACGCGGCTACCAATATCATGTTCCCCCTCAACATTTCCTGTATTGCGCTAGCCCTCTTGTTTGGCATTGGCGGGGCAGCGGCCTTCAACCTCGCCATGGGGCGCAACGAAATCCAAAAGGCCGCCAGTTATCTCGGCAATGCCTCGGTCATGCTTTTCGGGAGTGGCGTCCTTTTGATGCTGCTCAGCCTGCTTTTTCTGCGCCCCCTTCTCGTCTTTTTTGGTTCGCCAGCTGAAGTTTTGCCCTACGCTGAGGTCTACACAGGCATCTGCGCCTTCGGCTTTCCCTGGCTCATCTTGGTCACCGGCGGCGCGCACTTGATCCGTGCCGACGGCCGTCCCCAAATCAGCATGTTCTGCAACCTCCTAGGCGCCGTCATCAACACCATCCTCGACGCCATCTTTATTTTCGTTTTCAACTGGGGTATGGCTGGCGCCGCTTGGGCCACCGTCATCGGCCAAGTGCTCTCTGCCCTGCTCTCCTTCTACTTCATCACCCACTGTCGCAGCATCGAGATGCACCGCCAGCACTTTCGCCTCAAAGTTGAGAGTATTGGCCGCGTCATGAGTCTTGGCATCTCGGCCTGTGTCAACCAAATCTCGCTCATGATCGTCCAGATCGTCATGAACCGCTCGCTCAAACACTACGGCCAGCTTTCTGTTTACGGCATGGTCATCCCCATTGCGGTCGTCGGCATTGGTACGAAGGTCTATCAGGTCTTCCTTTCTTTCCTCATCGGCATCGCCCAAGGCTTGCAGCCCATCTCCAGCTTTAACTATGGAGCCAAAAAATTCTCCCGCGTGCGCCAAGCCCTCCGCCTGGCCTTAGCCGCCAGCGCCGCCATCTCCGTTCTGGCCTTTGTCGTCTTCTTCTTTTTTGCTCGGCATATCCTCAATGCCTTTGGCAGTGGCAGCGAGCTCTACATGCAGTTTGGCCAGCACTTTTTCCGCATCTTCTTGTTCTTTACTTTCTTGAACTGGCTGCAACCCCTGGCTGGCAACTTTTTCCCTGCCATCGGCAAGCCCCAAAAGGGCTTCTGGCTCTCCATGTCTCGCCAGATTCTCTTCCTCCTGCCGCTCATCTTGCTATTGCCACTGGCTTGGGGCGTAGAAGGTGTCCTTTACGCTGGCCCCATCGCAGATCTTTTGGCTGGCGTCTTGGCCGCCTGGATGCTGTGGCGAGAGCTGCGTCAGCCTGAGTACCACCCAGCAAGTCAGGTCAAAGTTTGATGGGATTTCCTCCCGAGGTCTGCAAGCACACCCAAGGCTGCAAGTCTGTTTTTGTCTCTGATAAGTCTCTTTGGCAGCCTTGCCACTTGCGTTAAAAATCCATTTATACTTTTGCGCCCCTGGGCTTTCTTGCAGCGAAAAATGCGCTGAAATCCTCAGGCTGAATCTTGAAAAAAAAGCTCAGCCACCCTATCCTTAGCGCTATATGCCTTTGGCAAGCTTTCGGCTCCTCAAGGCGCCAAGCTTCTAGCTCCGTAAGAAGCTTCGACAGAAGGGGCGCTTTTTCTCCCCTCTGTCTTGGCCAAAATAGCCAAAAGGCAAGCAAATCTTATGCTGATTAGTGGAGTGTTTAATGTCTAAGTTAAGCAAGCCAGAACGTCTCGTTGAAATCCTCATTGCCGAATTTAGGCAGGGTCTTTGGCATCCTGGCCAGCGCTTTTATTCTGAAATGCGCTTGGCCACACGCCACGAAATGTCCCGCCAAACCGTTCGCGTGGCGCTAGCTCAACTCATCGAGCAAGGCTACCTTTATTCGGTCAAGGGCTCTGGCACCTACGTCACGGAGCAAGCCTGCCAAAAAATGCCAAAAGAAGATCGCAGTGTGGCTATCCTCGTCACCTATCTCAGCGACTACATCTTCCCATCTATCATTCGAGAGCTCGAGCGCGAGCTGCGACAGGCTGGCTACTCCGTCTTTTTGGCCTCAACGAGCAATTCGGTAAGCAACGAACGCGCCCTCCTCAAGGAGCTGCTCAACCGCGACATCCACGGCATCATTTTGGAGCCCACGAAGAGCGCCTTGCCCAATCCCAACCTCGACTTGTACGAAGAGATTGCCCGCCGCCAAATTCCGCTGATTTCGATCAACAGCTCTTATTCCGCCCTTGATTTTCCTGTCATTCGCCTGGATGACGAGCGAGCCGCTTTCATTGCGGGCTCTTACCTTCTGGACGCTGGGCATCGCCAAATTGCGGCCGTCCTCAAAGCCGACGACCTCCAGGGACTTCGCCGCTTCAGCGGCCTGCAGCGAGCCCTTCTCAACGCCAAGCTGCCCCTCTTAGACAATCACATTTTCTGGTACACCAGCGAAGATATCGCCAACATGCATACCCTCGCGCCCGAGATCTTGCACCGACTCGAGGGCTGCACAGCCGTCCTTTGCTACAACGACCAATTGGCTGTCAATCTCTTCTCCATATTCCAAGAAGCTGGTATTCGGGTGCCCCAGGATCTCTCCGTGATCAGCGTGGACAATTCGCGCTACGCCGCCCTCACTAATCCTGGTTTAAGCAGTGTAGAAAACCCCATCAGCTCCTTGGGCATCCTCGCTGCTCGCAGCCTCTTGCGTGCTATGGAAGGTCAGGACTTGCCCCATGAGCAACTTTTGCCAGCGACTTTGGTGACGCGACAGTCTGTACGTCCGTTGCCAGTCGAAGCTGTCCGTACCGAAAACTTGCCTGAACTAAGCCTCCTGCGTACAACACCAGAAGAGCAAGATCCGCAGCCTGTTCAGCCCGTCAAGCCTCTGACGGAGGAGGAGGTTTCTCGCCTACCGCAAAAAAGCAAGGCTCCTTCGTCCGCCGAAAAGCGCCTGCCTGGTCGTCGTCCTGGCAACCGCCAAGTTGGCTCTGTCTTTGGATCCGCCAGCCCCAACAGCGCAAGCGCCAAAACAGGCCGCCAGAGCAAAGAAAGTCTTCGCCCCGATACGCCCTTAAGTGGCGCGCGTGAAAGTGAAGCGGTAGGTCGCCAAAGCGCGCCTGCCTCTTCGGATCGCTGGTCTTTCGACCCCAAGCGGGATGTGCGCTCGGCAGGCCACGACCGCCCCTTCGCCCCCGATCATTGGGTTAAGTCTTTGCGAGAAAGCGATGGGCACAGCCTCCAAAGCGCCATGTTGACCCTCGAAAAGCAGGCTCAAGAGCAGGAAGCTGCCAACTTGCGCAAGCCTGATTCAGAATAAGCTTCTTTGGATTCAAGAGGAGAATAGAGATGTCAAAGCCTGCTGTTTTGCGCCGATATAGCCCCTGGCTAGCCCTCGGCCTAGCTCTCGGCCTTCTGTTCTGTGGCCTCTTTGTAGGGGCTGAGCTCCTCTGGCGACGGACTGCTCCTTCTGATGCGGCTAGTCAGCTCAGCTCAGACCGTGCAGCCTTAGCCTCTTCCTCCTCTCAAAAGCAAAAGGCAGGGTCAGATGCCTCTTTGCCGTCTAGCAGTCCCGCGCCCTCCTCGACAGCGCCTGCCCCAGAGCAGCACGCCTCCGTCCTTTTTGTCGGGGATGTCCTTTTTCATTCGCACATGATCAATGGCGGCCGCCAAGACGACGGACAGTATGACTACGACTTTCTCTTTGAGCCTTTGAAGCCCTGGATCAACGGAGCGGACTGGGCTATCTGTAATATGGAAGGCACACTGGGCGGCGAACCCTACACAGGTTACCCCCTCTTCAGTGCCCCAGACGCCGTCGCCAGAGCTATGAAACTCGGTGGTTTTGATATGGTCACCGCAGCCAACAACCACAGCATCGACCGCCGATCTGCTGGCGTCAAACGCACCAAGCAAGTTCTCCTTGACGCTGGGCTCGATGTTATCGGCACAAGGCAGCAGCCAGAGGAAAACACCTGGCGCATCGTCAACATCAACGGCATTCAGGTGGGCTTTGGCGCCTGGACCTACGAAACACGCCGTCTCGATGGCCAGCGCTCGCTCAATGGCATTCGCATGACTGACGAGGAAGTCGACCTGCTCGCCTCTTTCTCACTCGAAGAGCCTTATATCACCTACGATTACGAGCGCATCGCCAAAGAAGTTCAGACCATGCGCGAAGCGGGCGCCGAGTGTCTCGTCTATGTCTTGCACCTCGGCACAGAATATAGCTCGACCCCTGACGGCTACCAAAAAAGCCTCGCCCGTCATCTCGCCAAACTCGGCGTAGACGTTGTTTTTTCTTGCGGCCCGCATGTCATCCAGCCTATCGCCAGCCTTGACCGCGACGGACAATTCCCCGACAAAGATCCCATGCTCTGTTTTTACTCGGTCGGCAACATCGTTTCCGATCAGCTCTTCGACACCGATAACAATGGCGGCCGAGCCGAAGATGGCCTCGTCGCTGGCGTTCGCTTTTCGCGTCAGCCCGATGGCCGCATCGCCTTGAGTCGGGCAGGTTACGTGGCCACCTATTGCTACAAGCAAACGATCGGCGAAGCGCGCAAACACAACCAACCCATCGCTGTAGCGGACGCCATCAGCAAGCCCGAGGCAGTAGGCGTCAAAGCTCAAGATGTCGCTCTTTTCGAAGCTTCGCAAGCGCGTACAGCTAAAGTCATGGCCAACAATGATGTTGCTTTTGACTTTTTCAAAGAGTGGCGGCAGCTTGGCGAACTTTTTCGCTAAATATCTACTTTGTACATAGTTGCTGTAGGCAAAAGCATCTTTACTCCAGCCTGCAGTTGCAAAATTCCTAGAGAAGGCCGCCTAACTGATATAGAATGAAAGAAGTTCTAGATCAGCAGGCCTTTTTTGTGTCCTGTTGATTACGTTCGTCAGCCTGACTCTGACAGCTCTGCCAGACTTGGCTGACCGCCATTGGCAGAAAGGAGTTCCCATGGCTAATCGCATTATTCTCAATCCGACGTCCTACCACGGCTTAGGCGCTATTCAGCACATCCCCGAAGAGCTCAAACAGCGCAATCACCAGCGCTGCTTTGTGTGTTCTGATCCAGACTTGCTGAAATTTGGCGTGACCCAGAAGGTTCTAGATTGCCTTGATGAGGCTGGTATCAGCTATACGATCTTTTCAGATCTCGAGCCTAACCCCAGCATTCAGAATGTACAGGACGGCGTCAAGGCCTATCGCGAGAGCGGGGCTACGGCCATTGTGGCCATCGGTGGTGGTTCGGCCATGGATACGGCCAAGGGCATCGGCATCGTGATCACCAATCCAGAGTTTGAGGATATCCGCAGCCTAGAAGGTCTTTCGCCCACCAAAAACCACGCCGTCTTTACGATTGCTGTTCCCACCACGGCAGGTACAGCGGCTGAAGTCACCATCAACTACGTCATCACCGACAAAGAGCGCCGCCGTAAGTTTGTCTGTGTCGACCCGCATGACATTCCCGAGGTAGCCGTTGTTGATCCAGAGTTGATGTACAGCATGCCCAAGGGGCTGACCGCCGCTACAGGCATGGATGCCCTTACGCATGCGATTGAGGGCTACATCACCAAAGCTGCCTGGGCGATGACCGATATGTTCCACCTCGAAGCGATTCGTCTGATCAGCCAAAATCTGCGCGCTGCTGTCGCCAACGAGCCCGCTGGCCGCGAAGGCATGGCGCTGGCACAATACATTGCTGGCATGGGCTTCTCCAATGTCGGCCTGGGTCTTGTCCACTCGATGGCTCACGCCTTGGGTGCTGTCTATGGCACACCACACGGCGTTGCCAACGCCATTTTGCTGCCTGTGATCATGCGCTTTAATGCCAAGTCCACGGGTGAGCGCTATCGTGAGATTGCGCGTGCTATGGGCGTCAAGGGGGTCGACGAAATGGATCAAGCCACCTATCGTGAAGCGGCTTGCGAAGCTGTTAGACAGCTCGGCGAAGATGTCGGCATCCCCAAGGATCTCAGCAACATCGTCAAAGAAGCTGATATCCCCTTCTTGGCCGAATCCGCCTTCAACGACGCCTGCTTGCCTGGCAACCCTCGCAGCTGCAGCCTAGAAGAAATTGCTGAGCTCTATCGCTCCCTTATCTAAGCCATCTTCGAAGGCGTTTAAACGCGCCACAACCCTTTCTAAGCCCTCTTGCAGTCTTTGGGAAAAGCTGCAAGAGGTGTTTTTTTCGCCAAACACCGAATTGCCCTCAAGTTCAGCCACAAGTCTCGGCTTTGCCCCAAGTCAGAACAGATTCACCTGCAAATCTGAATTTGATCCGTGCCTCCCCAGCGCTTTCTTCGGGTTCCTGAGCTAACCTAGTTCTGCTAGCTGAGCCTAATGGGATGTAAGTCCAGAGCTAGAAACTGCTGAGCCCCAGGACTAAGGCCTTTTCTAGCGCCCTTCTGGCGCCCTCTGCAAACTGTTAAGTTTCACTGATACATACAAAAAAAAAGATATTATTTATTCAACTTGCAAAAACAAACTTATTCAGCTATGCTCATGCCATTGATAAGTCATCTAAACAGTCCGAGCTATCCATGCTTTTTCTTGTTTGTTTTGTGCAGTGCCTGACGTGCTGCTGTAGATTGGAGGTTCTTTCCTATGCCTGCTCCCTTTCAGCCTGACCGCCTCCCTGGCTCAACACAGAATCGCTTCCGTCGTATGTGTCGGCATACTTGGCAGAATCGCACCTTGCTTCTCATGTTTCTGCCTATTGCCGCCTTCTACCTGATTTTTAGTTATGCCCCCATGTTCAACACGCGCACGGGCGGTATCCTGATGGCTTTCTTCAAAAGCCGCAGCAACAAGCCGTTCAGTGAGTGGAGCTTTGTTGGCTGGCACTACTTCCAAATGCTCTTCAGCAAGCCTGATTTCTGGAATGCCATGAAGAACACCCTCGTACTCAGCTTCCTGCGCTTACTCATTGAGTTCCCGATCCCGATTATTCTGGCCCTCCTCCTAAACGAAGTGCAACATCGCGGCACCAAACGCATTTACCAAACCGTCTTCACCTTCCCCCACTTTTTGAGCTGGGTCTTGGTCGTCTCCGTCATGAAAGATCTTTTGTTGATCGACGGCGGTGTCCTGAATGGCTTTCGCCAGATGCTCGGCCTCGCCCCTTTCAACTATCTAGCCAACAACAGCATCCTCGCCAACTACGCCATGCTGATCTTTTCTTCGATCCTCAAGGGCATGGGCTGGAGCGCCATCATCTATCTTTCCACCATTTCAGGTATCGACCCGACCCTCTATGAGGCAGCTGCCATCGACGGCGCCAGTCGTTGGCATCGCGTGCGCTGGATTACTTGGCCATCCCTCAAACCAACTGTGACCGTCCTCCTTATTCTGGCAGTCGGCGGTATTCTGGACGGCTCCTTTGATCAGATTTTCAACCTGACGAACGGTGTCAACCGCAGCATTATCGAGACCATCGACGTCTACATTTATCGTTACGCCTTTCAGCAGTCCATGAACCCGAGTTTCTCTGCCGCAAGCGGCCTATTCAAGAGTGTCATCAGCTTCTCCTTGCTGATTACTGCCCACCTTGTCACCAAACGCCTAAATGACGGTGAATCCGTCTTCTGATCGGAGGTCATGCATGCTTTCTAGATCCCAAGCTACGAAAAAAGCGCCCCAAAAAGCCCGTCAAAAGGCTCAAAAAATCCAAAAAACACCTCTTGAGCGACTGGCTGATGTCCTGATTTACAGCCTGCTGACCTTGCTGCTCATCGCGATCTTGCTGCCGTTCTATAACATGCTCCTGATATCGGTATCGAGCTACCAGGATATCGCTCAGCGAGGCTTCTCACTCTTGCCGACAAGTTTAGACTTGAGCAACTATCTCCGCGCCTTCGAGGCCCCCTTCTTCGCCAACTCTTTTGGCGTCTCGGTCTTCATCACCCTGGTCGGTACGGTGCTCGGCCTTCTTTGCCAATGCGTGGCTGGCTATTGCTTGTCGAGACCTAGCATGCCCTTCCGCCGCTTTTGGTTTTTCTTCATCGTTTTCACGATGTTCTTCGGCGCTGGCCTCATTCCCTGGTACATGGTCATGACCGCCCTAGGCTTTTTGGACAACATTCTTGTCATGATCATCCCCCAACTGCTGAGCACTTATAACGTGATTTTGCTGCGCAACTACTTTATGTCGATTCCCCCTTCGCTCATCGAATCTGCCAAGATCGACGGGGCTGGGGAATTGCGCACGATGTTCCAAATTGTCTTGCCCGTCTCGCTTCCCATCCTCGCCACCATCGCCTTGTTTATTGCGGTCGCACGTTGGAATGAGTGGTATACAGCCATGATTTTCATCCAAGATCGCCGCCTTGTGCCCCTGCAACTTTTCTTGCGGCGCATCGTCGTTGAAGCCACTTCGGACCTCGGCAACGAAATGAAAAATGCCATGCGTGATGCCAACATGATGGTTCACAGCCGTTCCTTACAAATGGCTTCCGTCACCATTACCACTGTCCCCATTTTGCTGGTCTATCCCTTTTTACAGCGTTACTTCACCAGCGGCATCATGATCGGTGCCGTCAAGGCCTAAGTCACGGTGAAGCTCGGCTTAGGTCATAAAGCAAAGGCCCGTGCCATCGGCACATTGCGTCAAGCATGACGCCTCATAGGGAGGTCATTATGAAACATCGTCATTTGCGCCGCATCTTGACAGGAGCCTGCAGCGCAACCCTACTGCTAGCCTTGTTGGCTGGTTGTGGCAATCAGGGCAAGCAAGGCAGCCAAACACCCGAAAAGAGCGGCAATACAGCCAAAGCTTCAGCTGAGCCTTCAGGCGATACCGCTACGCCCAGCAAGGCGGATACGGCCGAGAAAGTCAACATCAGCGTGTCTTTCTGGGATATTGATCGCGCCTTCCCCCAAAAGCACGAGGGCAGCAACGACATTCGCGACTATATCTACAACAAGTTCAACATCGAAATCACGCCTGTCAATGTGACCTGGGGTGACGCCGAAGAAAAATACACGACCTGGGGCGCTTCGGGTCAGCTGCCCGACATCATTGGCGCTGCGGATTATGTCGGCTCATCTCGCTACTACGAGTGGATCGACAACGAAGTGATCCGCGCCTTGCCAGACAATCTGGACGCCTACCCCACGGTCAAAGAGCGCCTCAACTCGCCTGATGTAACGGCTTATGACTACGAAGGCAAGCACTGGTTCTTCCCACGTTACACCTACCCTGAGGTCAAGTATTGGAGCATGGACCGCGGCATGATGCTGCGCAAAGACTGGCTCGAAAAGCTCAACCTCAAAATGCCTGAGACCGAGCAAGAATACATTGACACCCTGGTCGCCTTTGCAACCAAAGACCCTGATGGCAATGGCAAAAATGACACGGTCGGCTACCTACCTGCCGCTGGATTTGCTTACACGAGTCAGGGTTGGCCAGGCTTCGGCGTCGTGGACAATCGTTGGCGCTTGAACAGCGAGGGCAAGGTCGTCATGAACTGCGCCGAAAAAGAGGCGATGATGCCCCAAATGTCCTTCCTCCGCAAGCTCTTCAAGGCAGGCGGTATGGATCCTGACTTCTTGACCATGACGAATGAGGAAACCCAAGAAAAGTTCGCCAGCGGTCGCGTCGGCCTATACGCCCGTCAGATCGCGCCTGCTCACTTTAACAGGCTGCATCAAAAGTGGGCCGCCCTCCAGCCCAATGTCGACTTTGTCGATGCTATCGAGTTTGTGCCAGGCCCCAGCCCCACAGGCAAGTACACCCGCTTTGAGGAAAAGGTCTATTGGTCGGAGTCCTACTTTAACTCCAATGTCGACGACACCAAGATGGATCGCATTCTGCAGCTCTACAATTGGCTCTGCAGCGAAGAAGGCATGCGGATGATGAGCTTTGGTATCGAAGGCAAACAGTACAAGATGAACAATGGCAAGGTTGAGATCACCCGCGAAAAGAATCCTGAAACCGGCCTCTACTACAATCTGCTCGACTACGAGCCCTTCAGCGGTCTAGCCAGCCTGGCCACTTGGACGGGCGACAACATCCAGTATGAGAATCCCGCCATCGAGCCTCGTCTGGTGGAGAAGTGCAAGGCCGAACTCGACAAGCGCTCTACCCAATGGGAGAGCTCCAAGATTGATTGGCGCTTGAACGCTATCAACGTTCCTGAGAAAGAAGAGATTAGCGCCATCAAGTTCAGCGATGACTGGGGTAACTTCATTATGAATACCTCCGACGCTAGCGACGATGAGCTCTATGAAGCCATGCGTAAAAACTGGGATGCCAACGGTTATTCCCGCGCTGTCGAAGCCATCACCGCTGCCGCCAAAGAGCAGGGTCTTCTGCCAGGCTAAGGCCTAGGGTACATGGGAAGGGGGGCTTCGAAGTGCCCCCTCTCCTATGCAGCAATCGCCTACACCGCCAGTCGCCCTGAAAGCACAAAAAGCTAGGATGCTTGTTAAGACAAGGTTCTAGCTTTTCTTTCTGTTGGGCTGTATGGCTGATCCTACTGGTAGAGCCCTAGCCTAGCGTCTCGCTTAGCCTGCCGTGGCGGAGCTCAGCAGCAACAATCAGTACAGCTCAAAGCGAGTCAGATGGGGCTCACCGCGGCAGGCTAAGATCTCCAGTCGCCAGTAGCGAGCCGCCTGGTCTTCCTCTGGCAAAGCAAGAATGCGCTTGTAGCCCACGGTCTTGCCTTCAACGAGCACCTCAAAAGGCCCTTCCGCGCTTTGGGCAGTGCTCAGGCGGTACTGTTCTATGCGCTGACTTTGGCGGATGTCTTCTGCCAAAAGCAAATAACGAGCGCTGATAGCCTCGCCCGCTTCTAGCTGATAGCAAGCCACCTGGCCGCCAGTCGTGGCCGAAGCCTCCGCACACTGGCTGCTCGCATCGGCAGCCACGAGCGGCTGGGCAAAAGTCGTCTGCAACCATTCTCCAAACGCCTGCAGACGAGCCACATCAGCCGCCGCCAGAAGGCCGTCTGGAGCTGGGCTGACATTGAGAAGTAGACTCGCATTGCCACCGACAGAAGCCAGATAGAGCTGCTGCAAGTTCTCGAAGCTGCGCAGTTTGTCATTTTCTTTCTCGTGATAAAACCAGCCTGGCCGCAAGGAACAGTCTACTTCGGCTGGATACCAGCACAGATCCTCCCCCATCGCCAGTCGCTCTCTAAGGCGTGCTCTTGAGCCCAAGTCCTCACTGCGGCTCGGGATGCGCTCACGAAAGGCTGTGTCGTCGGCCTGTTGGGAGTCCTTTTGGATGCGCTCATTGTCTCGCAAACTAGCTGGTACCACGCTCCATTCCTGCTCGCGGCAAATACCTGCCTCATTGCCACACCAGCGCACATCTGGACCACAGATGCTGATGACCGCCTGAGGTTGTAAGCGACGAATTTCAGCATAATAGCGATCCCAGTCATAGGTCTGGCGACGACCGTTCGGTCCCTCACCACAAGCGCCATCAAACCAGACGCAAAAAAGTTCACCGTAGTTGCTCAACAACTCGCGCAATTGTGCGACAAAAAAGTCGTTGTATGCCTCGCTCCCATAACAGGCTTCATGGCGATCCCACGGCGATAAATAAAGGCCTAAGCGCAGGCCAAAGCGCTGACAAGACGCCGCCAATTGCCCCACAATATCTTTCTTGTAGGGGCTGTAGGCCACACTGTGGGTCGTGGTCTCTGTTGGCCAAAGGCAAAAGCCATCGTGGTGTTTGGCCGTCAAGATGACCCCCTTCATGCCAGCTGCCTTGAGGCTTTGGCACCATTGGTCGGTGTCTAAATGACTTGGATTAAAGCGTTTCGGATCCTCTGTTCCATCGCCCCATTCGCGGTCGTACATCGTGTTCATACCAAAATGAACAAAAGCGTAAAACTCCAAAGTCTGCCAAGCCAGCTGCCGCTCGCTCGGCCGAACAGCCAGCATTTTTTCGATTAAGCCCTGTTCTGTCTGCATATAGCCTTTTCCTTTCTGCCCTAGCGCTAGCTTAGCTGCCCCTCGACAGGAGAGCCGCCTGCGCTTGCCGCTTGCCTGGCTTGGGCGCCTAGCTCCTGCGATTGTATCAATTCTGCTAGGCCAACTTGAAGCGCCTAGAGACCCCCAGACTGTTCGATGATCGTCAAGGCCTGACCTACCAAGCTATGCCCTTATGCAGACATCCCTTCAATTGAGATCAAGGTACAATACAGAACAAAGAAGTCTCTGCAGGAGGTTCCTGATGTCTCACTTAGCCCATACCCATACAGCTCGCCCTAACCCTTGGCTCGCCCTCAAGCCTTGCTTAGACCACATCCGCGAGCGGACGTCTTTTCAGCCCCAAGTAGGCCTCATTCTCGGCTCTGGCCTCGGTCACTATGCCAGCAAAATCCAAGTCGAATGTGTCATTCCCTATCGCGACTTACCAGGCTTCCCTGTCTCTACAGTGGCTGGCCATGCAGGGCAATTCATCTTCGGTTATGTCGGCCAGACCCCGATTGTCGCTATGCAAGGTCGCGTGCATTTTTATGAGGGCTACAGCATGTCCGAAGTCGTACTGCCAACCCGCTTGATGGCCCTCCTAGGTGTCTGTGTCCTCTTTTTGAGCAATGCGGCTGGCGGTGTGAACGAGCGTTTTGGCGTCGGCGATTTAATGCTCATCAAAGATCAGATCGCTTCTTTTGTGCCCTCTCCCCTCATCGGGCCTAATCCTGACGCCATGGGGCTGCGCTTTCCAGACATGAGCGAGATCTATGACCAAGAACTCTCTGCCCTGATCCAAGCAGCCGCGCAAGATCTCAACATTCCGTTGCAAGAGGGGCAGTATCTGCAGTTTACAGGTCCCAACTTTGAAAGCCCTGCGGAGATTCGCATGGCACGTACCCTAGGGGCCGATGCCGTCGGTATGAGTACAGCCTGTGAGGCGCTGGCTGCCCGTCATCTGGGTCTGCGAGTTGTCGGTATCTCTCTCATCTCAAACGCAGCTGCAGGCCTGAGTGAGTCTCCTCTGACGCACGAAGAAGTCCAAGAAGCAGCTGACCTCGCTGCCCCTCGTTTCGAATCGCTTGTGACCGAGTCCATCCAGCGCTTTGCCTCTGTTCTACCTGCCGTCCAAGCCGCACGCCAAGCCCGACTCGAAGAGCAACTGCGCTATATCGCCCAACTCAGTCAGGAGGCCTAATATGCGCGGTCTTTATTTTGATGGCAACAGGATCGCCTATCGCGAAGACCTGCCTGAACCTGAACGTCTTGAAGGCGAAAGCCTCATTCAGGTACACCTAGCTGGTGTTTGCAACACCGATCGTGAAATGCTTCGCGGCTACAGACCCGATTTCAAAGGTGTTCTAGGGCACGAATTTGTCGGTACGGTCGTGGCCTCTGACCGCGCCGACTGGGTCGGACGCCGCGTCGTCGGCGAACTCAATCAAGGCTGTGGCCACTGCGATCTCTGCCGCAAGGGCCTCGAAAAACACTGCTTACAGCGGCGGGTTTTGGGCATACACGGGCGCAGCGGCTGCTTTGCGGAGCGTTTCACCCTGCCCACACGTCTGTTACATCTTGTGCCAGAACAACTAGCAGACGAGGAGGCGATCTACACAGAGCCCTTTGCAGCGGCCTTGCAGATCCTCGAAGCTGACCACATCCCTCCTACAGCTTCGGTAGCCGTCATAGGAGACGGTCGTTTGGCTTTGATGTGTACCCAGGTTCTGGCCAGACTCGGCCTAGAACCTACCATATTGGGTCGCCATCCAGAGAAGTGGGATAATTTCGCGCCCTTTGCCAAAACAGACTGGGGAAAAAATTATCACGAACCCCAGTTTGATTGGGTCGTCGAAGCCAGTGGCTCCCCCTCAGGCCTTGAGCAGGCTCTCGAAATTGTGCAACGAGCGGGCTGCATCATTCTCAAGAGCACCTATGCCCAAAAAACATCTCTCGATATGAGTCAGGTCGCCGTGCATGAACTCTCCATCAAAGGCAGTCGCTGTGGTCCTTTTGAGCCAGCCTTGCGCCTCTTGGCCAAAGGTCAAGTCAAGCTACCAGCCGTGAGCCTCTACGCACCAGAACAGTGGCAAGAAGCCTTGAGTGGCTCAGCCTTTAAGAGCGTTTTTGATTTTCGCCAAAAGCCCTAAAAGCAGCGCACAAAACTCAGTTCGCGCTTCATAGCCAAGCGCAACAAAATATCCAGGCTATACAAAGGAGGAAACATCCATGCCCAAACGTCCAAATAATGTCTCGCTAACAGCTGACGGGCGCGCCATCCACCTTCTCGACCAGAGTCAGCTACCCTTGCGCGAGGTCTTTTTAGACCTTGATCGAGCTGAGACTTGCTACGAAGCGATTCGCGCCTTGCGGATCCGCGGAGCGCCGGCAATCGGCATTTTTGCTGGCTATGCCCTTTTTGTTCTCGGACAACAGATTCAGGCAGAAGATCCGCAGACTTTTCTGGCTGAGTTGGAACGACTGGCCGACTACCTCAATAGCGCTCGCCCCACGGCTGTCAACTTAAGCTGGGCGCTCAAACGCCAAATGCAAGTCGCTCGACAGCATCAAGCCGAGGGCATCCCAGCCATCTTGGCCGCCCTCAAGGCTGAAGCGATCGCCATCCAAGACGAGGATATCGCCATGTGTCAGGCAATAGCCGAGCACGGCCTGAGTTTGCTCAAGCCTGGCGATGGCCTCCTCACCCACTGCAACGCTGGTCCTTTGGCCACATCGCTCTATGGCACAGCCCTGGGACCCATGTTGCTAGGCCAAGAGCAGGGCTACGCTTTTCATGTGTTTGCGGATGAAACCCGCCCCCTCCTGCAGGGCGCTCGTCTGACCAGTTACGAGCTCCAGGCAGCTGGGGTCGACGTCACCCTTATTTGTGACAACATGGCTTCGATCGTGATGAAGTCAGGGCAGATTCAGGCCTGCTTGGTCGGCTGTGACCGCGTGGCAGCCAACGGCGATGCAGCCAACAAAATCGGCACCAGCGGCGTCGCTATCTTGGCCAAACACTATGGCATCCCCTTCTATGTCTTGGGGCCTACCTCCACCATCGACCTTGACTGTCCCACGGGCGCTGATATCGAGATCGAAGAAAGACCTGGCGAAGAAATCTCGACGCTTTGGTACGAAAAGCCCATGGCACCACAGGGGGTCAAAACCTACAACCCAGCCTTTGACGTGACGGATCACGAGCTCATCAGCGCCATTATTACCGAAGCTGGTGTTTGCAGAGCCCCTTATGACGTTTCCTTGCGGGAGGCTGTTTTGGCAGCTGAGCAACGCCGTCAAAAGTAAAGGCAAGCTCAGCTGATCCTGTCCTTTTGCTTTTTGCCAAGGCGCCAAAAGCCAAAAGACTAGAAAATGCATCTGAGCTCGAGGAAAACGGCTGTGCATTTGCCTAGCCGTTTTTCTTATGCCACAAAGCGCCCCTCATAAATTGCATTGACTTCATAGATAGCCTCGGCTAACACTCTTAGTCTCGCTGCAAATCGCTATAATGAAGCCGTACTGTTCTTCAACGCAGGAGCAGTAACGGTTTTCCAATTGAGGAGGAAGAATTGAGATGATGACGCTTCGTCGCGCCTTTGCAGGCGTTCTGAGCGCAGGCTTGGTATTTGGTTTGGCCGCTTGTGGCCCCAAAACCACCAAGACCACTGACACGCCCACAAGCAGTACCCCAAGCGCTTCGGCAAGCCAGGACAGCAGCAAACCGAGCAGCTCAGCTTCGAACACTGAGTCCGCTCCATCGTCCCAGCC
>JAEZYR010000149.1 GCA_023442635.1 Bacillota bacterium
CGAGGAGGGGCACGCTACACAAAGCCCCTCCTCGCATGCGCAGAGGCAAGCTACACAAAGCCCCCATAAAAAGCTTATAAAAGAAGCGCTCATCACAAGAGGGCGGCCTCCAGCAAAGTGGAAAGCCGCCCTCCTTACTTATATAGGCCTGAGCTTGCGGTATAAGCCTTGTCTTGCGGTACTAGGGATGAAACCTGAGCTAGAGCCAGGACAAAGCATCCCCTACAAGTAAAACAGCGCTTCGTCAGGGCTTTAGACGAGCAAGTTGACTTTGGGCGAGGCGGACGGCAGAAGACGTTCCCAGGCGGTCGGCGCCAGCTTGCAAAAATGCGGCCATGTCTTCGAGGCTACGAATGCCGCCAGAAGCTTTAATTTTGACCTTGCTGTCGAGATGCTGGCGAAATAGAGCCATATCCGATAATTCAGCACCAGCTGAGCCAAAACCCGTCGATGTCTTGATGTAATCAACGCCCAAATCAGAAAGGATGGCGCACAGGGCAATCTTTTCTTCTTGGTTGAGATAGCAGGTCTCTACAATGACCTTGAGAATGTGACCTAGGCTTTGCGCACGAATTTGGCGAATCTCTTCCGTAACAAGGTCATAGTTTCGGGCCTTCACAGCTGAAATGTTGACGACAAGATCAATTTCATCGGCCCCATCAAGAAGAGCCTGCTCGCTTTCCATAAGCTTGACGCGAGGATGGTTATAACCAAGGGGAAAGCCGATGACGGTACAGAGCTTGAGTTCTGGGAAAGCTGAGTGCGCTTGGGCTACATGGGCTGGTGGAATGCAGGCGGAGGCACAAGACCACTCAAGCGCCTCTTCGCAGCAACGCGATATCTCTGCCCAAGTAGCATCTGGACGAAGAAGAGTGTGATCGACGTGTTTGAGAATCGACAGGGTATCCATAGGAGCATCTGCTTTCTAAGGTGTTTTGAGCTTGAGAAAAAGACACAAAATTCCAGTAACAATTGAGCCTTTCACTTCCGCCTTATCGTACCACTCGTCAGACGCCTTGACAGCGGTAAAGTTCTGGAGAAGAGTAGCGATGAAGTCTGCGCCTAACTTATGATTTTTGCGCCAAAGTTAGATCCTCAAGTTGCTTCTAAGCCGAGTTCTGCAAGGTTATCTTCAAAGGTGTAAAGCAAGGGCTTTGCAGAGGTGGAAGCCTGACTGTAGTGCATGGCCTCAGTCAAAAGCTGTTTTGCTTTGTCTGTGCTTGAAGGGCATGAGGTGTAGAGATCAGCAATTAAATCGCCTTCGCTTATGTATTGCCCAAGCTTAGGATAAAAATACAAGCCAGCGCCAGGGTCGATTTTGTCCTCCAAACTTTGGCGACCTGCCCCCAGGTGCATGGCGGCTAGACCAATTTTTTCGACATCTAATTGTGAAAGATAAGCGCTTTGTTTGGCGTAAATGGGCTGGTGGTGACGAGCTTTAGGAAGGTAGAGGTCTGGCTCTTCTACCACTTGGGGATTGCCGCCTTGGGCCGCAATGCAACGCTGCAAAGCATTTAAGGCTCGACCATCGCGCAAGGCATCTTGAGCCAGTTGACGAGCTTCAAAAAAGCTTAAATGAGGTAGAGGACTTTGGGGGATGACGCTGCCCAGACAGAGCATGTGGCCAGCCAAATCGAGGCATAGCCTTTCTAAATCCTCTGGACCTTCTCCTCGCAAACAAGCGATCGCCTCGGCTACTTCGATGGCATTGCCGACGGCGAAGCCAAGAACCTGATCCATATTGCTGAGCACGATACGACAGGGTCGACCGAAGTTGCTAGCGATGTCGAGCATTTGCTGGCTCAGCTTTCTGGCCTGTTCGAGGTCGCGCATAAAAGCCCCAGAGCCAACTTTGACGTCAAGCAGGATGGCGCTGGCTCCAGAAGCTAATTTTTTGCTCATGATAGAAGCCGCTATCAAGGGGAGAGAATCCACAGTAGCTGTGACATCTCGCAGGGCGTAAAGTTTTTTGTCCCCTGGACAAAGCTCGCCTGTTTGGCTGGCGATGGCCAGACCGACCTGGCGTACTTGCTCAAAAAAACGCCCCTCGGATAGGGCTGTCTGAAAGCCAGGTATGGATTCTAGCTTGTCAATGGTGCCACCTGTATGCCCCAAACCTCGACCACTCATTTTGGCCACGGGTAGGCCGCAAGCTGCAACGAGCGGCGCGACGACGAGGGTGCATTTGTCGCCTACACCGCCGCTGGAATGTTTGTCGACGGTCAAAATGCCTTGTGCCTGCAGATCCAGGCTATCGCCCGAATGCCAAAGAACTTGAGTCAACGCACAGGTCTCTTCGGGTGACATACCTTGAAACCAGACCGCCATGAGCCAGGCTGACATCTGATAATCAGGTACTAGGCCATCTAGGTAGGCCGTCATAAGATCCTGGAGTTGCTGCTGGGTGTGAGCCTCTCCTCGCTGTTTTTGGCGGATGAGTTCTGAGACATCAATTGGCATAGGGCGCCTCCTTTCGATTGCTGGGTGGGGATGATTGCCTGGTCTATAAGCCAGCCTCTAAGGCCTGAGGGGCGAAGGCATGCGGCAGGACTTCGCCCAATGTGAGCAAGTGGTAAGCCGAGTAATCACCTAATTTGTCAGCTAGGATAAAAATGAAGTCTTCTTGGCAAAACTCTAGAAATTGTTGGCGGCAGACTCCGCAGGGGGAGGTATGCAGCAAGGCGCCATCAGCGCTAGGCTCTGGAGCTGCAACAACAGCGATGGCCGTAAAATGGCGCTCGCCCTGGGCGATGGCCTGAAAAAGAGCTGCGCGCTCGGCACAACAACCTGCCCCGAAGGCGACAGACTCAACGTTGCAAGCCGTAAAGATACGTCCGTTTGGGCAGAGAAGAGCCGCTCCGACAAGATAGGAGGAGTAGGGGGCATAGGCTTCGAGACGAGCGTGATGAGCCATCTCTAAAAGAGCCTGGCAGGTATTGGGATCGAGTGAAAATTTGGATTCGGACATGTCATCCCTCCAACCCCACAAAAGATAAATTTGAAAACCACAATTTTATAAGTGGTTATTAACACTCACAGGGTTTTAATAAAATCCTCCAAAAGCCTTGAAAACAAAGGGTTTATCGCAAAATGCTCACCTTAACTTATTATACGATTTCACTTATGTTTATTCTTCCCTTGGAAGCTGATAAGGGCAAACACAAGGGCAAGAAAATCTGATAACAAGATATAACAGAATGTGGCAATCAGAGAACTGTGATGTATGTGCGAATATATTATATTGGAGGATTTATTATATGGACAAGTACATTTTTGATGAAAGCAACGGCTTATGG
>JAEZYR010000010.1 GCA_023442635.1 Bacillota bacterium
GCAGCCTTGCTGGGGGCGTTGAGAGCCCAAATGGATTTAGCTTTGGCAGCTATTGGGGGAAAGGACTCCATGTCGGGCAGTTTTGAGGACTTGGATGTGCCGCCAACCCTAGTCGCCTTCGCAGTTAGCGTGACGGATGAGACGAATATCTTGCCGAATCATTTCCAAAAGGCAGGAGATGAGGTCTATCTCTTGACACCGCCTTATGCCGAAGCGGTGACAGTCGAAGGGCAAGTGGCCATTCCCGATGGCAAGTCGCTGCGTGCTTATTTTGATTTTGCTAGCACTTGGCTCAAAAGGGAGCCCGTTCTTTCTGCGTCAGCTGTGCTGCGTGGCGGTGTGGCGGAACAGATCTTTCTAGCTTCCTTAGGGGAAGGCTTGGGATTTATTTTCGAAAACGAAAGAGTCGCGCTTTTTGAGGCCAAAGCAGCCGCATTTGTCTTGAGTTTCCCTGCTGGCTGGTCTGCCCCTCACGATCTCGTGCAAGAGGGGGCGCCCATGGGCACTGGCCTACAGCGTTTGGGCAAAACGCAGCAAGAGGCGACATTTACTTATCCCGCTTGCGACTCTAAGATTTCGCTAGAAAAACTTGAAAAGGCTTGGGCGACGCCACTGCAGTCTGTCTATCCCACGACAGCCAAAGGAGCGGCGAAGGATCAGCTTGAGCAGCTGAGCCAAGAGCTACGCAGCCTAAATGAGCAGCTTCTCCAAGAACGCAAGGCGGATCAGGCAGGGGGTGGGCAGCAGACTCATTGGGGCGCTCAAGTCCTCCAGACGAAGCCGAAGGTTCTGATTCCTATCTTTCCTGGCACAAACTGTGAGTACGACAGCACAAGAGCCTTCCAGGATGCAGGGGCCGATGTCGAAAATTTCCTTTTGCGCAATCTCAATCCTGATGTTTTGCAAGAAAGTCTAGATGCATTGGCAAAGGCTATAGCCGATTGTCAAATCCTCTTTTTGCCAGGTGGCTTTTCGGGCGGCGACGAGCCTGATGGGTCGGCCAAATGGATTTGCTCAGCTTTGCGTTACCCGCGAGTGGCCGATGAACTGATGGCACTTTTGCGCCAACGTCAGGGGCTGTTGGGTGGTATCTGCAACGGCTTTCAAGCGCTGATCAAATTAGGCCTTTTGCCCTATGGCGAAATACGCCAAGCCAAACTGGGTGATCCGACCTTGACACATAACTTCATCGGTCGGCATCAGTCACAGCTCGTGCGCTGTCGCGTGGCGAATCCTAGCTCCCCGTGGCTGCAAAGTTCTAAGCCAGGCGAC
The DNA here is from genome assembly GCA_023442635.1 of Bacillota bacterium. Classification (GTDB taxonomy): domain Bacteria; phylum Bacillota; class Clostridia; order Saccharofermentanales; family Fastidiosipilaceae; genus JAEZYR01. Next base: position 1,273 of record JAEZYR010000010.1, read on the forward strand.
ATTCATCTGGTGGCTATTTCGCACGGCGAAGGGCGTTTTACCTGCGATGATGAGGCCGCAGCCTTCATTCTGAAGAACCGTCTGATTGCGACCCAATATGTCGACAAAACGGGCTGCCCAAGCATGCAAAGCCCAGCCAATCCCAATGGATCGCGATTGGCTATCGAAGGTCTTGTTTCACCAGATGGACGCATTTTTGGACGTATGGGCCATTTGGAACGCATGCGCTCAGGCCTTTATCGCAATGTCAACAATTGGGCGGCAGATTTGGAGCCGCAGTGGGGGCAGGCAGAAGCTTGCCAACTCTTTGCAGATGCCGTGAGATCCTTGAAATAAAGGAACTCACACACAAATTTTGGCGATCACGCAGAACATTCTGCGCGGTGCAAATAAAAAGGGAAAAGCCCGAGGAGACAATATGAAAAAGGTATACAGCGGTAAGACAAAGGATGTTTTTGCTCTGGAGAACGGTCATTATGAGCTGCAATTCAAAGACAGCGTGACCGGTGTGGATGGTGTTTTTGATCCTGGTGCAAACCATGTTGGCCTAGAAATTGCAGGTGTAGGTCAGCAAAATCTCAAGGTCTCGATCTTGTTCTTCGAAGAGCTCGAAAAGCGTGGCATCCGTACCCACTACGTCAGCGCTAAGCCAGAAGAAGGCAAAATGGAAGTCATTGCCGTTAAGCCTTTCGGCCAAGGCCTTGAGGTTATTTGTCGCCTGCGGGCAGTCGGCAGCTTTTTCCGCCGCTATGGAGCTTATGTTGAAGAAGGCCAAAAACTCAATCCTTATGTGGAAATGACGCTCAAAGATGACGATCGTGAAGATCCGCTGATTCCAGAAGATGCCTTAGTTGAGCTCGGTATTATGAGTCACAAACAGTACGCAGACATCGTGGAACTCACCAAAAAAGTTACGGCTGTTGTCGCTGAAATGGTCGCTCAAAAGGGTCTGGAGCTCTATGACATAAAGTTTGAGTTTGGCTTCAATGAAGAGGGTGAAGTCCTTCTGATTGATGAAATTGCTTCGGGCAACATGCGTGTTTATCGTGATGGGGTATATGTGGATCCGATGACGCTAACGGCCATTTTGCTTGGCGAATAAGTCGGCGATGAACTGCAACAGGGCTTAGCTAACAGCCTTCATGCAGCCACTAAAAACGGTCTGGCCAGGTCAGGCCGTTTTTGCTTGCCTAAGTCTGAACGCCCGGAACTACAGAAAAAAAGAACGGCCACAATGATGACGGAGCTCTTTTAAGCTGGCATAATTGCCAGCTTGTTGAACAAAGCCGATGGCTTAACCGAAAAAAGAAAGCGAAGGAGAATTCTATGTCTTATCAAGTTGCTTTTGATGCCGAACGCTATATTGCAGAGCAGAGCCGCTTTATTCGTGAACGTCTTGAGCGATATGACCGTCTTTATCTGGAATTTGGAGGCAAATTGATGCAGGATCTCCACGCTTCCAGAGTTCTACCTGGTTTTGATCCCAACGCCAAAATCAAGGTCCTGCAACAACTAGGGGCTGATGCTGAGCTGCTTATTTGCGTCTATGCAGAAGACTTGGAGCGCAATCGTGAGCGAGGGGACTATGGGATCACTTATGACCTCGAAGTTCTACGTATGATTGATGAGTTGCGTGGCCAGGGCCTAGAGGTCAACTCCGTTGTCATTACCCGCTACAATGAGCAAGCTTCCGCCCAGCAATTTATCCAGAAGCTTCAAAATCGTGGCTTGCAAGTTTACTGCCACAAAGCAACGCGCGGTTATCCGACCGATATTGATGTGGTCGTTTCAGATGAAGGTTATGGGCAGAACCCCTATATTCCTTGCACAAGGCGTCTAGTCGTTGTGACGGCTCCAGGCCCTAATAGCGGCAAGCTCGCCACCTGTCTCAATCAGCTTTACCATGAGATGAAGAGAGGTCAGCGCGCAGGCTATTCAAAATTTGAGACCTTCCCCATTTGGAATTTGCCCCTCCATCATCC
>JAEZYR010000048.1 GCA_023442635.1 Bacillota bacterium
GCGGTGAGGCCATTGCTGAGCAGCCTCCAACGTCGCCGTTACAGCCGTCGGGTGATGTGCGTAGTCCGTTACTACTAGGGCTCCCTGATAGTGCCCTTTGATCGTGAAGCGACCTTCTGCGGGGGAAAATTGGGCGAAAGCCTGGGCGATAGATGCTGCCCTCCCGCCGTTCAGTAGGTAGGCGGCGGTGGCGGCTAAGGCGTTAGCTAAGTTATGGCGACCGGGAACGGGCAAGGAGACACGCCCCAGAGACTGTCCATCCCATATGAGATCAAAGGCAGGACAAGCATCGTGCCAAGTCAGATTCTGAGCGTGAATATGGTGAGCCAAAGGGCGAATGGCGTCAGGGTAACGATGATCCTTGCCTGCAGGACTACCTTCGATCGAAAAACGACAGATCTGGGGTGGTGTCCGATGATTACTGGCCAAGAGGGCAAAGAGGCGTGTGAGCATTTGTTCCACATGGTCGGCGCAAGAGGGGATGACGAGATGACCATCTTCTGGCAGTTGCGCTGCAAACTGGGCAAAGGCCTCTATGATTTGATCGAGATTGCCAAAGTAATCTAAGTGGTCATTATCGATGTTGGTGATGATGGCCGTTGTAGATCTGAAATGCAAAAAGGAGCCGTGGAACTCACAGGCCTCAGATATGAGTAGATCGCCAGCCTGCCCCATACGGACTGTCGAGTGATTGAAGGCGGCTAACTGAGCGCCAAGGTGAACAGTCGGATCCTGCTCGTCAGTAAGAAAGAGATTGGCAAGCATAGCGGTCGTGGTTGTTTTGCCATGGGTGGCAGCTACATTGATGACGCGATTAAATTCACGGGTCATGCGACCTAGAAAATCGCCTCGCTCAAGACAAGGTATGCCCAATTGAACAGCTCTACGACGTTCAGGATTGCTTTCGGGAACAGCTGCTGAATAGACGACGAGATCGGGCTTACAGCGATCAATGTGCTCAGCCATTTGCCCAATAAAAAGCTGAATACCCAATTTCTGCAAATGGTCGGTATGTTCAGAAGCTTGCATATCTGAGCCTGTTACACGATAACCGTTTTGCATAGCGAGTTCGGCTAGCCCACACATGCTGATGCCGCCTATGCCAATAAAATAAATCAAAGAATGATCGGGAAGATCGGATAAACGAGAGGATGTTATAGGTGTGAATTGTGAAAAGAAGTCGTTAGACATCAGGATACAGATCCTTTCGCTGCAAAGTTAAAGAAAATAAAAAATATGTCCGAACGATGCAGACGTCCGTGACGAATAAGGCAAGCTTCTGCTTTGCTATAATAGCATGCAGCGGACGGGATAGGATGGTATTAGCGATGACGCTTTTTACAGTTGGTCCGGTGCAGATGTCACCAGAGGTCCGAGAGGCTGGCGCGATAGCGATTCCCTACTTTAGGACCGCACATTTTTCACAGCTTATGCTCGATTTGGAGCAGATTATCTTGCAACTTTTTGGAGCTCCTGAAGGCAGTCGTTCTGTCTTTCTGTCATGTTCTGGAAGCGGCGCGATGGAGGCCGCTGTTGCAAGTTGCTTTAACGAAGATGACCGTTTGTTAATTATAAACGGTGGGGGCTTTGGTCAACGATTTGAGGACATTGCCAAGCATCATCAGATTCCTTTTGATGTTTTGCGTTTGCCTTTTGAGGAAGATCTGACCGAGGCACATTTGAAACCTTTTGGAGCTACAGCTTATAAGGCTGTATTAGTCAATCATTGTGAGACTTCGATTGGCAAAATTTATGATTTATCCTTGCTTGGCCAGTGGGCGCATCAGCATGGCGCTATGCTCTTTGTAGACGCAGTGTCATCTTTCTTGAATGACCCACTAGATATGGAAAGCATGCAGATTGATTTGGCCTTGACCACATCGCAGAAGGCTCTAGCTTTGGCACCTGGTCTCTCTCCAGTTGTGATGGCACCCAGTGCGATTGAAAAATTACGTCAAAATCAATCCAAACTCTTCTATCATGATCTTAGTCGAGCTCTCAATAATATGGATAGAGGGCAAACACCTTGGACGCCTTCACTCGGCGTTATTTTCCAGTTAGAGAAGCGCCTCAAAATGATCGTTGAGCAGGGTGGACTTGAGAGCGAATTGCAGAGACGTGAACAACTTTCTAGCTATTTTCGCAAACAATTGTCTGAACAATTGCCGAGCTATAAGATACCAACCTTCCAGCTTTCCAAAGGCCTGACGCCAGTGCTAAGCCCTAATCAGCTAGCGAAAAGGATTTTTACAACATTGATGGATCAGGAAGACATGGTTGTGACGCCAAGTGGTGGCGATCTGGCTGATTTACTTGTGCGTGTGGGTCATATGGGTGACTTGTACGAAAGGGACTACGACCAACTTTTGCAGGTTTGGAAAAAGTATGGTGACTTCGAAGATTGAGGGGATAGCATGAGAGCGATTTTGATGGCGGCAGGACGAGGTAGCCGTATTTCGAGACATATTGGCAATAATCCTAAATGTACCCTCGACATCGGTGGGGTGGCTTTGGTACGGCATACAGTCGAAATGCTCCAAAAAGCAGGGATAGAGGTAGGACTGGTTTTAGGCTACCGAGGAGAAGTTATTCAACAAGTCTTGCAGGATTTACCTGTGACCTACTTTCACAATCCTTTTTATGATGTGACGAACTCGATCGCATCCTTGTGGTTTGCCAGAAATTGGCTCGATGGTGAAGATCTCATTCTGGCCAATGCCGATGTTTATTGGGATGAAGCTCTGTTGCAGAGCTTGATCGCCGATGAGCGACAGCCTCTTATGCTAGCAGACAGTACACGCAAAGAAAATGGCGATTATCGTTTCTTCTGGGATGCCAATGATGTGTTGGTCGACCATGGCAAAGAACTGCAGATGCCTCGTATTAGCGGCGAATATGTCGGTGTAGCTATTTTGCGTGGAACACTTCACACTTGCGTCTTGGAGCGCCTCGAAAAACTCATTGCGTCACAGCAACATCATCTCTGGTGGGAAAATGTTTTGTATTCCTATATTGGAGAGAAGCCCATCCATGTTTTGGATATAGCTCCAAGATTCTGGGGTGAGGTGGATTACATCGAAGATTACGAACGGATTATTGCCCACCGCCAGGAGCAAGGCCTTCTACCAGCAGATTGGCAAGGCTTGAGTTCTCTACCTATCAAGCCCAGTTCTGAGATAAACGACAAAGGATGACCTCTATGAGAAAGACGCCTCACAAGCGCAATCCTTTTGCTGTTTTTTTCTTGCGCCTTTTGCTCATGCTGTTAGGCCTTGTTGTAGGTTTTGGCGTTTATCTCTACGTTCTTCTGAGCCAATCGACAACAGTTCCTTTTCAACCTGTGGCATCAGGAGAGCAGAAACTTACCGCGGAGCAGATGAGCCAGATAAGTAAGAGTCGCGTTAAGGTGAGGCTTGTTCCAGAGTATCCTATTCATCGTGTAGCCCAGAAGGATCCGATGGTTGAGAACATATTGATTTTCGGCGTGGATGCTCGCAGTTCTGAAGAGGAGATCGCTCGCTCAGATTCCATGCTTATCTTGTCCCTCGATCGACGCAGTGGAGCAGTTAAATTATCGAGCCTCATGCGCGATATTGAGATTGAACTACCCAGTGTAGGGACAAGCAAGCTCAATGCGGCCTACGCTTATGGCGGCGTTGGCTTAATGATCGACACGATCAACCAAAACTTCGACTTGGACATCCAAAAATTTATGATGCTAGATTTTTGGTCTGCATCAGATTTGGTCGATGTGGTGGGTGGCATATCCGTTCCCGTGCAAGAGAACGAATTACCAGAGCTGAACCGAATACTGGGCGAAATGAATGATTTGGGCCAACGCCCTCACGAAAAAGGTTTTCTGCAGGCTGCTGGCGAGCAACATCTGGATGGTATGCAGGCTATCGCATGGGCTAGAATCCGAAAAGTTGGGAGTGACCATGCGCGGACAGGACGCCAGCGTTATGTCATCAGTGAGATGCTAAATGCCTTCAAGAAGCAAGGCCCTTTGGGAAAAGTTCGAACTTTGGTAGAAGGACTCAAACATGTCGAAACCAATCTTCGAAAGGGAGAGCTTTTGGCATTAGGTATACGGAATAGACAGGTTTTGCAGGAAACACAATCGTACAAAGTGCCAGAAGAAGGCCTTTATCATACAGACGAGTCCACATGGAATATGATTCTCGATTGGGATGCCCAAAAGAAGGCCTTACACGATTTTATCTATAGCCACCCCACATCATGAACTTAGGGCAGGACAGATTCAAGAAAGGAGGAAGTTGACTTGGACTATGAAGTAGCCGTTCGCAGTGAATGCGGTCCGATTCGCAAAAAAAATGAAGATAATTTTTACTTTGAGCAGCAAAGTCGTGACCCACATACGCAAGACAACTGGCCTCTATCCTCTCAGAGATTTGCCCTACAGTCGGATCAGTCAGCCATTTTTGCCGTTTGTGACGGTATGGGGGGAGAAGCTCTAGGTGACGAGGCTTCTTATATTGCGGCGACAGCGCTCCGCCCCTTGGCTGATGGTTTGCAAAAGGGGGCGCAAAGACGCTTTTCACGTTTTATGCAGCGCTATGCTTGGCGCACCAATGAGATTTTGTGTGATCACATAAGGCACAACAGGGGTCTTCGTATGGGGACTACTGTGTCTGTCTTGCAGCTAACAGAGAATGAGATTGAGGCTTTCAATATTGGCGATAGCCCCATTTGGCTCTGCCGCGGTGGCAAGCTGATTCCTCTAAGCGAGCGACATACCCACGCCATGCTACTCGTGGACATGGGCATTATTACAGTCGAAGAAGCCAGTCAGCATCCCGAACGCCATCGATTGGTTCAGCACCTAGGTATTTTCCCCGAGGAAAAGACGCTGCAAGCAACTTTTTTGCAGCCTCTACGACTGGAGAGTCATGACCGTTTTTTGCTAGCAAGTGATGGCATCACCGAAATGCTAACAGAAGCAGAAATACAGGCCGTTTTAGAGCAGAGTCAAGATGCCAAGACGGCATGCAATCAGTTGGTAGAGGCGGCTATAGAAAAAGGTGGTCGTGACAACTGTACCGCCTTGCTTATCTTTGTGGGGGAGATAAGCAATGATGCTAAAGAACTGAGCGCTTCAGAAGAACCGCAACTCCTGCGCATGGATATTCTTTCTCCTGATGCCCAGAAATGGAGTCAGGTGCTTACAGCTGAAGAAGAGCCGTTGCAACAGAATAGCGAAGCAGGCGGCGAAAAGCCAGGCGAAGAAGTTCCTAGCTTAGAATCGAGTCACTATCCAGTTGCGCAGAAACCTGTCAGCCAGGTCTCATCAACGGCTTCAGCAGGTCAAGAACAGCAGCTTCGTGGTATAAGACCCGCGCATATCGCTCAATCCATAGATGCGAAGCCAAATATACAAGATGCTACAAAGCAAGTAGAGCACAAGGGCGAAGCTGTTCTCCGCCGTGGTGCAGCTTTTTCTCCTACACCAGAAGCCTTTTCTGTTGAGACTGTCAGATCTGAAAGGCTAGCGAAGACTTTGGAACGCATCCCGATACCAGGAGAGAAATCTATGCCAAAAGAGCTGCCAGAGGGGCTCCGTTATGCAAGAGATCCTCGACAATACCAATTAAGTGACGATGAGCGTTCGCGTTTTGAGCGTGTGAGAGAAGAGGCTCGCCAGCGTCAACAGAATCGAGAGGCAGAGTATGACCGCTTAGGGTATGCCTTCAGCGATAGATTAGAAGCAGAACATCCTCACTTTGAAGAAGAGGCCTATCAACGAGCCAAGCCTGTAGAGGTGAGCTCGGTGCTAGAAGAAGAACAGGCGAAAGAGCGTCAGCGACAGGCTAAACAATACCGCAAGCAAAATTATCCAGCGGATCCATATAACTGGGAGGGTGATAGGCAGCCTCAGAGTCTTGCTCAAGAAAAACACTGGAAGCAGAAGACACAAGGCAGGGCAGGGCGCACACTTCACTACGTGCTCAAAGACACGTTGTGGTTTGCTTTTTGGCTGCTAGGCGGATTTGCTGCTGCGTGGCTGCTATTCAATGGGTCTTGGCTTTGGCAAACGATTAAGAGCATTCTAAGACTCGGTTAAAAGCACATGGCTTGAGCCGTTCCTGATTTGAATCGATTTAGAACGTGAATGTCATTAAAAGGCCTCTCTTGGATAGCATCCAAGAGAGGCCTTTTAGCATGTTTTTTTGACTTTTGAAACTGAAGGCTTAGGGTGTATTGGCCTCGTCAAAGAGCGTCATGAAACGTTTGGCTTGTTTGTGATTCTGGATAATGGCTTGAATCGTTTCTGTCTGATCTAGGAGCTTACCAATGGACAGATTGTAGTTGATCGCGTCAATCAATTGCGCACAGAAAGAACTCATATCCACATCAGTGTACCAGCTGCATTGCAGGAGTTCAGGGCGGCGGTAAATGAGGTTACTACAAAAGACATGATTGATGAGACCGTCTGCTGCTGCTTGGGCTAGCTGATCAAGACCCTCTACAAAGAGAGGGAAGGGAGCTAGACAGAAAATGCGTTTGGCATGCATTTGTCGAAGTCGTTCACTGGTTTCGATAAGCGTGCGACCGCTATTGATCATATCATCAATAATTAAGACGTCACGACCTTCAGGGCTATCACCTAGAAATTTATAGTCGACAACTTTGAGATTGCTACTGCCATCAGAGCTTGGCTCACGTTTGCGGTAGAAGGTGCCGAAGGGCAAGCCTAGAATACCTGCATAGAACATGGCACGCTTCATGCCACGTTCATCTGGACTGATGACCATGGCTGCTTGCTCGCCTTCGAGGGAAATTTCTGGGTGAGCACCCAGAAAAGACTGTATCATGCGATAGGAAACAGGAATACTCTCAAGCGATTTGCGAGGAATGGCATTTTCGACTCGCGAGTCATGCGGATCAAAGGTAATAATGTTATCGACACCTAGGTGCGAAAGCTCTTGGAGCATATAGGAACAGTCTAAGGATTCGCGACTGCTACGAAGCTCTTGGCGCGACTCGTAAAGAAAGGGCATGATGACATTGACACGATTGGCCTTTCCTGTTGCGGCCAGAATCATGCGAACAAGATCCTGAAAATGGTCATCCGCCCCCATCGGAACGGTCAAGCCTCGCATCTTGTATGTGATGGAGTGGTTGGTTACATCGCAGAAGATAAAGAGGTCATGGCCTCGAACACTTGCGTTGATTTGAGCCTTGCCTTCACCAGAGGAAAAACGCACGGCTTCAGCAGCCAGAATGTAAGAATCCTGCAATTGCGTAGCATGTGTTTTGGCTGAAAGTTGCTCAAAATAGCTCAAACGCCTTGCTGCCAATTCACGATCTACCTGACGTACAAAGTCTAGACTGCCAGGCAGGGCGATTAGACCTAAAGGTCCAATGGGCTCGACGTGGTCGATAAGGTCGAGATGGGTGTAATCGCGATAATGGTCGCCATTTTGAATAGTAGGACGAATAGCAAGATCAGACATGTTAAGACTCCGTAGCTATGGCCGAAGCGTTTTCCTGGGGAGCGGCTAATAACTTCGCAATCTTGGGGCTTGGATCGAGCAAGTCAGAAAGCGAAGCATCATGATTCAAGGCATCGATGATGAGGGCGATATATTTGCTAAGATCCACGTCGATATACCAAGGCGAGGCCAGAAGCTCAGGTGAACGATAGGTCAGGTTGGTTGCGAAGAGGCGATTGATGATACCGTCTTGATAGGCCTGGTTAAAACGGTCGAGTCCGCTTGTGAACAGGGCAAAGGTGGCCGTGCAATAGACTCTTTCTGCATGTCTAGCCTTCATTTCTCGAGCGATGTCTAGCATAGAATCACCTGAGGCGATCATATCGTCAACAATCAAGACCGATAGGCCTCTTGCGTCTTCGCCCAAAAATTCATGGCTGATAATAGGATTTCGGCCGTCGACGACACGGGTGTAATCCCTTCGCTTAAAAAATGTACCAATCGGGCAATCTAGCATGCGCGCAAAATACATGGCACGATCCATAGCCCCTTCATCTGGGGCAATAACCATGAAGCGATCATTGTGACGGTGCAGCTCAGGCATTTCGCGCTTCATGGCTTTGATGATCTGATAGATGGCCATGACATTTTCAAAGCCTAAAATAGGGGAGGCATTGGCCACGCGTGGATCGTGAGCATCAAATGTTAAGAAGTTGGCGACGCCCAGTTGTGCCAATTCTTCAAGCATAAAGGCGCAATCGAGTGACTCTCGAGCATTGCGCTTGTGCTGACGGCCTGAATATAAGAAAGGCATGATGACGTTGATGCGTCTTGCCTTACCCGAAGCGGCTAGAATAATGCGCTTGAGGTCTTGGTAGTGCTCGTCAGGACTCATAGGCTTTTCAAGCCCATAAAAGGGATAAGTTACGGCATAGTTCAGAACATCACACAAAATGTAAAGATCATGGCCGCGGACTGTATTGGGCAGTTCAGCTCGCCCTTCGCCCGTTGCGAAGCGTGGGCAGTTAGCAGATAGGCGATAATCCTCGCGCAAAAAGCCAGGCAGGTTTTGAAGAAAGTCCAGATTACTTTCCATGTACTGCAAACGTCGAGTATGCAGCTGGTGGTTGACAGCTTCAGCCAAATCCCTGGTGCCGATCATGTCGATAAGACCGATGGGACCAAGCGGCAACATAGGGTTATCGCCATCTTGATCGTAGTGATAATACTTGTACTTGGATGGAGCTGTTGACTTGGCATGAGATGACAAAGGCCAGCTGGTGCTTTGTGTCTCGTCTGAGGGGCGTGTGGACATGCGGCATCTCCTCTTAACTAGCTTAACAGCCTGAATCATAACATGTTGAAGCCAGGGTTTGACATGTTATGCTCAAATTGAAGGAGTAAGTGAAGTGAAAAAGCTGAGTTTTTTTCGAGCGGCTCATCGCCTGTCGGATTGCCCGACAGATGGTCATCCTGAAGTGGTTCTTGCAGGGCGCTCTAATGCAGGCAAATCCAGCCTTGTGAATGCGCTCGCACGTCAAAAGCAATTGGCCAGAGTTTCCCAAACAGCAGGCAAAACGCAACAGCTCGTCTACTTTGATGTTGACCAAAGCTACTATCTGACGGATTTACCTGGTTACGGCTTCACCCATGATACGGCGGCGCGCAAGCATTTTTCGAATTTGGTGGATCAGTATTTTTTGGCTGAACGACCGATCGCGCTGGTTCTTCTTTTGATTGATGTCCGTCATGAGCCCTCTGATTTGGATCGGGCATTGGTGCAATTTTTGCAGGCAAAAGGCATATCTTATATGTTGCTGGCCAATAAATGTGACAAGCTCAGTCGAGCTCAGCAACGCTTGCGCCAACAGGCTCTGCAACGTGACCTGGGTAGCTCTGCCTTTGCCATGATCTCAAGCAAAGATGGCCAGGGGGTGGAGGAACTGCGAGAAGCGATTGAGCTAGCAGTTGAGCAATACATAGCCCTGACGACGTCATCCTAATTCGTTACAGCAAGATTATCTCCAAAGCTGAAATGAGCAGGTCAGGACTTTTAGTGAGTGTACCTGCTTTTTTCTGTATTTTTTTGTTGCGACCAGCTGTGGCAGCTTGGCTAGGCTGGGCGTATGAAAAAGTCTCAAATCCTACGCCTTTGGGCGACTTGGCCGTGGCTACAGCTGCTGGAGCAACTGCTTGCTGAGATCGCTCGATACCGCCATTTTTTAGCCTGTCTAGCCCTCTTTGGCTTGCTTGCGGCTTGGCGCTTGGCTCCCCAACACCCATTGATTTGGATAGGAATGGCTATTTCAGCAGGGGTCTTGATCAGCGCGTGGCATTTTTGCTTGGGGGCACCGAGACGTCATGCCGTATTTAGACTGTTTTGTTTTTGCAGTCTGTTGATCTTATTTTTACTTAGGGCATATAGCAGCCTTACTTTGTCAGAACAGCAGCGAGAATTGGCGGCGGGAGAGCCTATTTTTTCGAAAGAGCAGAAGCAAGCTTCTTTTGAAATACTTGAAGAAATAGGAGAGGCGCGCTATCGGGCAAGGTGGCAGAGCCCACATAGCGGCAGGACTTATACGGTGCTGCTTCAAAAGGAAAGTTTTCAGCCCTCGTCTGGAGATGCTGGAGAGGTCAAACAACACAAACATTTTTTCTACGGTGAAGGCGTTTGGGCTAGAGGTGTTTTCCGCTGCTTTGAGCCAGCCCGTAACCCCGGAGCTTGGGATGAAAAACGCTGGGCTAAAGAACAAAATTTAGACTTGCTTTTTACGTATCGACGAGTGGATAGGCAAGGAGAAACAAGCCGCTCCTGGCTTGGAATCCTGAATCGTTTTAGACAGCGCAATCGCATGCATATCCGTCAACGTTTACAGCAACTTTTCCCTGAAAGAGAAGCAGGTCTTGCAGCGGCTTTTATCTTAGGCGACCAGAGTTTACTCACCTCAGAGACAAAAGGGCAATTTAAGGACTTAGACATCACCCATATGCTGGTTATTTCAGGCAGCCATTTTGCAGCGGCTAGCACGGTGATTGGCATGAGCTTGCGTCTCATAGGCTTTCGCTTACAGTGGCGGCGCTGGCTCACCCTCGGCACGCTACTTCTTTATACCTTTTTGATTGGGGCTCAAGCCTCTGTTATGCGGGCTAGTTTGATGGCTGTTTTGGCTATCTTGGCGAGTATAAGTCGGCGTTTTTCTAATCCTTTGGATCGCCTTTATCGAGCCACGATGATGATGGCTATTATCTCACCAAGCATGCTACTTAAAGCCGCCTTTCAATGTTCTTTCTGGGCGGTCTGGAGCATCATGACCTTCAGTCCCAAAATTGAAGCACTCCCCAGTACGCTTGTTGAGGGTGTGCGAAGTGGCTTAGCGCGACATTTTCGATATTTGTTGCCTCGGCAATCTGATTTTTTCCCTCATCACGAGCGCTTGCGTTTGATGTTTTTTTATATCTTGAGGCTTATGTGGCGGGCTTTAACTGTTAGTTTATCGGCTCAAATAGGCTTGGCAATACAGTTCTGCTGCAATCCATTGCTCAAAGATCTGGCACATGCGTACTCTATTTTTTCAGGCCTCATTAACCTGAGTGTGATGTTGGTGGTCAGCCTGATTTGTTGCTTGTTATTGAGTCTTTTACCCTTGCTGTTTCTAGCTCATGCCATCCTCATGCCCTGGATTTTTTTGCTCCGAGTTCTTTTTGTTCTTCTAACAAGTTTGATCGATTTTTGGGCGCGTATGCCCCTGATAAGCTGTTCTTCATTTATTGCAGCTTTGCTCGGTTTGCTGTTGTGGGGACTTGCTGACCGTGGCCAAAGAAAGCTGGTCAAAGCCGGTTTTTATCTCTGGCTTTGCGTGAATATCGCTTTTTCTGCCTTGCTTTTCAAAGCGTCGCAAGCGTTCTTGGCAGCCCCCATACAAGTGATTTGTCTAGATATCGGTCAGGGTGATGCGACACTCCTCAGACTGGCAGCGGGCTATACAATCTTAGTTGACACAGGAACCGCTAAGAATTGTGAGCGTGTCATCCCTAAAGCTCTGAAGAATCTCGGCGTGCCCAAAATCGATTTGCTCGTGTTGACCCATTGGGATACCGACCATTGTGGAGGTGCAGCCCACTTGCTTCAGAATGGATGGATAAAGGCGGTTTTGTGGCCAGAAGCAGACGGTGAGCCAAGGTATGAGCAACAAGCCTATCTAAAAGAGGTGGCGGCAAAAGTCGGCGCAGAAACTTTCCATTGGCCAAAGCAGGGTCTTCAGAAGCGAGGCGTTCGGATACAGAGCATCTGGCCACCAGAGCACTATGAACAGAAGAAAAAAGGGCGCAACGAAAACAGTCGCGTTCTTAAATTTTCAACCGAATATTTTGACTGGGTCATTTTGGCTGACGTAGGACGAGATGAAGAAGAAGCTATTATCAAACAAGGTTTGCTCCGACAATACAGCTTCATTCGCACGGGACACCATGGTTCTGTCCGCTCAAGCCATCCCCAATTTGCCGCGGTTCTCAAAAGTCCTTTAGCGATTTTTTCAGTTGGAAAAAATCGCTATGGCCATCCCCATCCCGAAGCCCTTGATGCTTGGACCCAGTCGGGTGCCAAAGTGCTGCGAACGGATCAATCAGGTGCGATCTGCCTGGAGTTTTGGCACAATAAAGTTAAAGTTAAAACTTGGATGCAGTGAGGGAAAAAGATGGCCAAGAAAACAGCTGGCCCAGATAGTTTGGAGCTATATCAGCGTCAGCTGAAGGCGATACAGGACAATCAAATAGCTCCTGTTTATGTCCTTACAGGCGAAGATGCATTGCTGTCTCAGCGTATTTATTGGGCGCTTAGGGATAAGCTTTTGACGCCTGCCGCTAAGGATCTAGATCTTTTGGTCAAAGATGTAGACGAGAAACCAGCTCAGTTAGACATCAATGACCTAGCTATGCATTGTCAAACACCGCCTTTTCTTTCACTCAAAAGATTGGTGTATGTGCGCAATAGCCATTTGTTTACGCCAGGGGCTGGTCAGAGTAAAGAACGGCAGGATCAGCTCGCTTCCTTGCTGCAGCATTTGCCAGCAACTTGCTGCTTGATTTTTCATGAGAAGAAATTTGACCGACGTTGCAAGAAAACATTGCAGGCTCTCGAAAAAGCTGGTGCAGTCATTTTGTCCTTCGATCATCCCAATCAACAAGCCCTAGAAGCTTATGGACGCCGCTATTTACTCGCTAAAGATGGGCCAGAACTGCAGCCAGACGCCTGGCAGAGCTTAGTTGAGAGAGTAGCTTGTGATGTTGCCCGCTTTGAGCAGGAGCTAGAGAAAATCCATTTCTATGCAGAAGCAACAGCCCAAAGAAAGCTTTCAATAGACGAGCTCAATGAGATAGCCTGTCCCGATTTGAATGCGTCCATTTTTGAGATTGGTGAGGCTCTAGCGCAAGGGAATAGTCTGCAGGCTCTGAGCATTTTGGATGAATTGATTGAGCGGAGAGAACGTATACAAGGCCTCCTAACTTTATTAGCAAGGCAATTTAGGCAACTGATCTGTGCACGTTTGATGTCAGAAAAAGATTTAGCTCGTGTTTTGGGGCTGTATGAATCGACCGCTCGCCGCTTAAAAAAACAGAGTCAAAGCTTTGATGTACAACGGCTTGGCGCGTTGCTTTCAGCTTGTCGACAAAGCGATATCGCGATAAAATCGGGGGCAATCCCAGAGAGAGTGGCACTTGAAATTCTTTTGGCTCAAGCAGGCCGAGCCGCTAGATGGGGGCGAGAGCAAGTCCGACGCCCTCGCTGAAGCAGGCTTCCAGTGACTTGTTTTACTTGGCTAAGCCGATGTGTAGGAGGATTAGAATGGGTTACTTCCAGACCTGGAATGAGAAGATTGAAGATAATCGTGATGAGCAGGCTTATCAGGCTTTTGTTGAGCGTTACTACTTGATGGAGCAAGAGGCTTATCGCCGCATTTTGAGCGACCACCGCCAGGCGTGGCAGGGTACGGCTGCTGAGCTCCAAGAGAAACTCGGCTTTGAGGGCGACTATGTCATTTTTGCTGGCTTTTTGGATGGTATTCAGAGTAGCCTAAAAGAAACGGTGGACTTCTCGGATTTTGACGAGGAGACAGAAATCCATCTCGATATTGATTTTGAGAAGCTGCTTTATAACATGCACGAAGCAGGGGCCAAGTGGCTATTCGATCTTGAAGCTTGGGATCAAGTTCTACCTCGGGCGAAGCGCCAAGAGATTGCGAAGCAATTTCGTCGTGACCATATCGCACAGCGCGATGAGCAACGTGTAGGGCGGAACGAGCCCTGTCCTTGTGGCTCTGGCAAAAAATATAAAAACTGCTGCGGCAAGGCAGGACAGGCTAGCCCCAAAAACGAAAACTGACGGATAGCTATTGCAGCGCAAGCAGGAGCAATGGAGGCAAAGAGAGATATGACGACTGTTCGAATGGCTGATGTCCTTGCAAATCCAGAACAGTTTGATGGACAAGAGATACAGCTTGCAGGCTGGGTTCGAACCATCCGCGACCAGAAACATTTTGCTTTCATTGACCTCAATGATGGCAGCAGCTTTTCAGGGGTGCAAATTGTTGCCACACGTGAGCATTTGCCAGCTTATGACCAGCTGGTTGCTTTGGGGAGCGGGGCTTCCTTGCTTGTGCGGGGCGTCCTTAAGCTAACACCCTCGCAAAAACAAGCTTGCGAGCTACAGGCTCAACATTTTGAAGTGATGGGAGCCAGCGATCCTCATTATCCTCTCCAGCCCAAACGCCATAGTCCTGAGTTCTTGAGGACTATACCGCACCTTCGGCCTCGAACCCGACTTTTTAATGCTGTCTACCGCGTGCGTTCAGAGGCGGCTTTTCAATTGCATCGCTTTTTCCATGAGCGAGGCTTTATGTATGTACAGACCCCTTTAATTACAAGTATTGATGCAGAAGGGGCTGGGGACATGTTCAGGGTGTCTACGCTAGATCCACAACATCCCCCCCTGAATGAGGCAGGGCAGGTGGATTGGAGTCAGGACTTTTTTGGCAGCGAAACTTCTCTGACCGTCACGGGACAATTTCATGCAGAAGCTTTTGCTCAAGCCTTCTCTAAGGTCTACACTTTTGGACCGACCTTTCGAGCTGAGCATTCGAACACAACACGCCACGCGGCAGAATTTTGGATGCTTGAGCCAGAGATAGCCTTTGCAGAGTTAGAAGATGTCATGCAACTAGCAGAGGACATGCTGCGCTACTTGCTGAAGGCCATCATGCAAAGCTGTCCAACTGAATTGGCCTTTTTCAATCAGTTCGTCAGCCCAGGCTTGTTGGAGCGTCTGCAGTTGGTGATCGATAAGCCCTTTGAGCGTATGACTTACACCGAAGCCGTTCAGGCACTCGAGCAATCGGGTCAGAAATTCCAATATCCAGTCCATTGGGGGATGGATTTGCAGACCGAGCACGAACGCTATTTGACTGAGCAATTGGTAGGAGGCCCACTTTTTGTAACGGACTATCCCAAAGAGATCAAAGCCTTCTATATGCGTCAGAATGAAGACGGTAAGACCGTGGCGGCTTGTGACTGCCTTGTGCCTGGGGTCGGAGAAATTGTAGGTGGATCACAGCGCGAAGAGCGTTTGGACCGTCTGATTGCCCGAATGGAGGAGCTCGAGATGAAGCGAGAGCCGCTCGAGTGGTACTTGGATCTACGGCGCTATGGCAGCACGAAGCATGGCGGTTTTGGTTTGGGCTTTGAACGCATCCTTATGTATTTAACGGGTGTTGCCAACATCAGAGATGTGGCGCTTTTCCCAAGAACTTTCGGTTCGGCTGAGTTCTGATAGAAGAAAAGTTTGTATAGGTCTAAACCGTCGCGTTTGGACTCAGTAGCTATAGAAAACAGAGACCGCGAGGTTTCTGTTTTTCTTTTTTTGAAAATTGTTCGATAGGGCGCAATATAAGCTGGGACTTTTTCTTGGGGCTCGTTTAGGCTGGACGTATTTCTTTGAAACGAAAGGCTATTTATGTGGGATATACCATTGGAAGACCGCCCTTATGAACGAGCTAAGGCACAGGGTCTTATTGCTTTGAGTGATGCGGAGCTCCTAGCCATCTTACTACGCTCAGGCACGCGGCGGAAATCCGTTTTGCAATTGGCCTATGATTTGCTTCAGCATTTTCCAGGCCAATATCCTCTGAAGGCTTTGAGCGAAGCAAGCCGGCAGGAACTCGAAAGTATTGAGGGCATCGCTAGTGTAAAGGCCTTACAAATATTGGCCGCTTTTGAATTGGGCAGGCGCAGTCAAAATCAACGTCCTAAGACAGGGGATCTGATGACCTCGGCTTCGGCTGTCTATCATTTGATGCAACCGATCTTGCAAGGCTGTTTACATGAAGAATTTCACCTTTTGCTGATAGATCGGCAACAGCGTTTGATCGAACGTCATCTGTTAGGCAAAGGAGCAGCTGATCGCCTTCTTTTTGAGATGCGCCTGTTGTTTCGGGTGGTGATGAAAGCGGGCGCACCGTGCATCATTGTGGTGCACAATCACCCGAGTGGCTGTGTAGAGCCGAGCGAAGCCGATATATATGCCACGAAGCAA
>JAEZYR010000150.1 GCA_023442635.1 Bacillota bacterium
TTGTTATACCCTAAATTACCCTCTGAGCTTGGAGAGAAAGCGGAGCGGAGCAAGGAGCGCTAGGTGCCTTCAGCCTGGGATTGGGGCTTAGGCGTTGAGGAAGAGATAGAGGATGACGTTGGCTATGAGCAGCAGAAAAGCTACGAAATAGATGGGGCTTGGCCAGATTGCCTTGGCCAGGGGGACTAGGCTCTCATCATCATCTGTGTCCTGCGAAGCTTGTGCCTGCAGCTCTTCACCTTTTGAATAAGCGAGTTTTGAAGGTCGACCATGACGGAAGACATGGAGGATACAGGGGATGCAGAACAACAGAAGAAGGCCAGCTAGAAGGACGGAGGCGAGGCTCTCAGAGGCTTGTTCACCCAAGATGTGCAACAAGAAGGGTTGCCAAAACTTCTGGAGCGGAGCAGCTAAGAGATAAGCACTCAGATTAAAGGCTAGATGGCAAAGTAAGGCTGGATAAACGGAGCGTGTCCAATAGCGCAAGAAACCGTAGATCATTGCGGAGACAAAGGCGCCAAAGGCCAGTCCATTGCTACCCAGCAAAGCCCCAATCAAGGCCGTGTGTAAAATCGGCCAAAGGGCATTTGAGCCACGCTGCTCGATTTCTTGGAACAAGAGCGACCTTAGCAAGAATTCTTCGGCGAGCACTGGCAGAAGCACAACGCCTACGGTGAGGCCTGCAAGCTCTGTACCGTGCTGGGCTTTAGGCAGCTGACTCTGCCAGAAATGGGCGATGTGGATGCCCTGATTGCCAAAGAAATGCTGAACAAAAGACGTGCCGATACTGGCCAATCCTCCTAGACACAGGCCTAAAAGTGCTGTGCTCCAAAGAGGCGTGCGTCCTTCCAAGCGCTGAAAGGCAATAGAGCTGGCACTTTGGCGGCTCAAACGGAAGAGGATGAAGGCTGGAAGGCCTAAAAGAAGGGAAAAGATACAAGCCTTTAGGCTCCATTGCCAAACCAGCGCCAATGAGCTCGTACTGGCTGCTAGGAGCTCTGTCCAAAGCAATTGGAAGATTGCCAGTAGACAGGCGGAGAGGCAAAGGGCGCTCGAAGCGAGATTTTGCTGGAGCCATGTTGGCAGTTTTGAGGGCTTCGCTTGCTGCTGTGAAGCCTTGACATCCGACCAGGGCTCCTGGCGATCGGCATAGAAGCGCTCTGGAGCCAGTCGATCCCACAAGATATTCGTCTGCTCAGGTATCGGAATAGGGGGCTCGGGTGAGGACACAGATGAGGTGGGCAACTGTTCAGCGCTCGTCTTGCCGTTGTCATCTGTTAAGTCAGAAGTTGTAGGGCTAACGGCGGCAGGCTTGCTGTCTGCTGAGATGGCATCTGTCTCTATTGCGACTTGGCTTGTCCCTTCTGAAAACTTATTTTGCTCGGCCTCAGAGCTGTTTTTTGGGGGAGCAGTTGCCATCGGATCCTGGGCACTAAGCTGGACGGGCAGCTCTTGCTCCTGGTCTGGGGAAGGCGTAGCTGATGGCTCGGCTTTTGCAGATTCTGCTGCCTGCTGACCTTCTTGAGTCAGCGTGCCCTCGCTGCTTGCGTCAAGTGCTTCGTTTGAGGGCATAGGTGGCAAGAAGGCCGCCCATGTCAGGCCTTCGTCGGACACGGAGGACGTGCTGCTTTGGGCTGCTTCGTCATTTTGGCGGAGGAGGGGCTCAGCATGAAGTTGTGTCTGTGCGGTTTCAGAATTGCTTGGCGAGGACGCGAAAACATGGTCAGCCTTTATGGGCGTTTTGCTTCCTTCTTTGGCTTGGGCAAGTTGGATTAAACGAGCGCGGTCAGCTGCCAAACGGCGCTGACGCTCGATTTCTGCCTTAGCCGCTAGGGGGCGACTACTGGCCAGATCTTCTTTGCGCCGTTCAGCTGAAAATTTGGCGAAAAGCTGTTCGAAGGTGACAGGCTCAAAATGGTAATGAGTAGGCAGCTGGCGTAGACCATCTCGAAGCCCACGACCCTCTAGTTTGCCTGCTTGCTCTCCTGATTTTTGTGTCAGCTGAAGACGTGTAGCACGGCGATTGTGTCCCAAGACAATCGAACTGGGCGGCCGCGAGTTCTTGCTCTCAGAGCTTTGAGCTTGCTCTGGATCTGGATGCGGAGTCGCTTCAGGAATTTGAGGAATTGTTGGTGTGACGGGGGTGAGGGAGGCCTGCTGCAAAAAGCTAGGCACGCTGTTAGGCTCAGCAATCAAAAAGTCAGCATCTAGCCCCTGGTTATGCTGGGTTTGGTGACGGCGGCTGCGCTGCCCTTCGGGTACGAGAACGCGATGGGGTGAGAAAGTGATTTTGGGCGGAGCTTGTACGCCACGATTGCGCTGGCGCCTTTTTTCGTAGCGGTCTAAGCGTGCTTGGTCAGCTTTGGGGGCTCGCACAGCTAGCTTGGGGGCGCGGAGCCCTGAAGTACTAGAACCCTGAAATGCAGCACTTGCTGACCTAGCGCTAGGTCTCAACAGCTTACTCGCGCGTTCAGCAGCCTCAGAAGGGGGAAGTTTGGGACGATGATGAACGACTAGGTGAATGGGACGAATCCCCCCTAGTGCTTTGCTGCTGGAGCTTGCTGAAGGACTTTCTTCTCCCTTGCGCGCAGAAAAGGCAAGCTCAAAGGCGTCACTTTTGCCAGGAGTAGATCCTGTTTGTCTTGGATTGGCCTGAGGCCTTGGAGCCGCAGGATCAGGGGACGAAGACAGGCGTCTAGGCCTGAGCGTGGTGCCTGCTGGGTGAGAGCTCGGTTCTTCGGACGGCTGAAAAGAAGCAGAC
This sequence comes from Bacillota bacterium, assembly GCA_023442635.1. Taxonomy (GTDB): domain Bacteria; phylum Bacillota; class Clostridia; order Saccharofermentanales; family Fastidiosipilaceae; genus JAEZYR01. Next base: position 2,762 of record JAEZYR010000150.1, read on the forward strand.
AAGCGAAAAGGACGGACGGAAGCTTGCTTTTGTCTAGCTTCTTCTTGCTGAGGGTTTTCGTGATGAGGTGTAGAAGGGGCGGTCATGATGGCAGTTTCTATTTCTGAAATATCTATTCTGAAAGGCGCACGATAGGCTGCATATAGACAGCGTTGTATGGCTGAAAATTATACACGAATCCACCTGCCTTTGCCTGGCTTCCTTGGCAAAATAGGAATCGCCCTTAGCTCTTCATTTGCCAAGTAAACCCTGATTCTGGAGTGGCAAGCAAGCAGCTAGGATAGAGGCGCATCTGCGACAGACAGGAGAGCTAAGTCCACCTACAATACCACTGTACGTATTGGAATCTTTATGGCTTGACGCTGAGCAAGCAGGATAGCCTCTAGCGTGTGAAGCTGGCTCCTTGAATACAATCTAGGTCAAGAAAACGAGCTTCGAAACAGGCCTTAGTCGGTGAGCCAAGAAGGGCAAAAAGACAGAAAAGCAGGATAGAAGCAGCCCTTTGCCGAGGGTGCCCCATGGCTGAAAAGGACAGGGCGCCTAGCCGTCTATAGACATGAGAAAGCAGGAAAATATGGGTGAAGTCAAACAATCAGAAACACAGGCAGCTCTTCAGGAGGCCAGCCGGAAGATAGAAGACAGCCTGACAGAGAGTGAGCGAGGCAGAAGCGTCACACAGGATGCTGCTAGCCCTGATGATTATGTGATGGTTATCTTTGGAGGGAGTGGCGATCTGTGTTTTCGCAAACTCATTCCAGCTCTGTTCATGATTCATGAGCGGAAGGACGAGCAACGTCCTTCTGTCAATGTCGTCGCGATTGGGCGGCGGGACTGGGATGACCAAATCTACCGCGACAAAGCCAAACCTTGGGTGGAGCAAGCTGTCCACGTGCCTTTTTGTGAAGAAGATTGGCAACGTTTTGCCAAACACCTGCACTATTACAAAATGGACTTAAAGCAGGCGGAGGATTACGTGGCTCTGCAGGCCTACTTGGAGCAAGCCGAGGCAGGTCGTCGCTGGCTGTTCTACTACGCAGTCGCGCCTTCGTACTTTCATCCTATAACTGAGCACGTGATGGCGGCAGGCCTCAATAATCCAGGGTCTCGCATGATTCTAGAAAAGCCCTTTGGTGATGACCTGGAACAAGCCAAAAAACTCAACATGGACTTGGTCAAGGCCTATGGCGAAGATGGCGTCTATCACATCGACCATTATTTAGGCAAAGAGATGCTGCGAAACATCCTGACGGTTCGCTTCCAAAATGCGATCTTTCGCCAGGTCTGGCAGCGTGATGCCATACAAGACATTCAGATCAATGCCTTTGAAGAAGAGGGCGTTGGCACACGTGGCGGCTATTACGATAGCTCAGGTGCTTTTCGGGATATGGTACAGAACCACCTGTTTCAGGTGTTGAGTATTTTGGCCATTGAAGATCCAGGGGACGAAAGTGCCGAAGCCCTGCATGAGGCTCAGTTGCGCGTTTTGAGAGCGATCGAAGATATTCCCGAAGATGAGATTCACCAGCACTTGGTTTTAGGCCAATACGAAGGCTACCGACAAGAAGATAAAGTCTCAGAACAGAGCACGACACCGACTTACGCAGCCTTGCGCTTGACGCTGGATTTAGACCGTTGGCGAGGCGTACCTTTTTATATTCGAACTGGCAAAAAACTACACAAACGAGATACGGAGGTCCTCATACGCTTTAGGCCTAGCCGCGAGCATCTGCCACCTGACCTGCTGGTGATCAAAATTCAGCCAGAAGAAGGTATTTATCTGCGCTTTAACATCAAACAACCAGGCCCCAAAGATGCGATGAGCGTCGCCCATATGGACTATTGTCAGTCTTGCAACATTGAGAATTATCGCAATACACCCGAGGCCTACGAACGCTTGTTGCGGGCTGCAATGCAAGGCGATGCGAGCCTTTTTACGCAGTGGGATCAAATAGAGGTCAGCTGGTCTTTCGCCAATCGCGTGCTGGAAGCCTGGCAGAAAGATCCTCAAAGTGTTCTAGAAAGCTATAAGCCAGGTTCCTACGGCCCAGAAGCTGCCGATCGCCTGTGCCAAGTCGACGCTTTGGATTGGATCAATGACTACGTGCCCCAGACGCTCACCAATTCTGCGGAATGAGCTGAAAATAGGACTTTGTTTAAGAAAGCGAGCCGACATGATTTATTACGATGTTTCAAGACCCTTGGATAGCCATACAGCTGTCTACAAGGATAAAGAAGAGAAAAAAGTTCAAATTCAAGCTGTGGCTGTGCATCCTCAACAGGGCTATCACGAGTCCCAATTCTGCATGAACCTGCATACAGGCACCCATGTTGATGCTCCCCTGCATATGATTGATCAGGCCGAGACGATGGAGGCTTATGGGATGGAGCATTTTTTGGGTCGCTGCCAGGTTCTAGATTTGGGCCACGTGGAGACCTGCATTCAGCCGAGCGACTTGGCGCCCTATGATCTGTCAGCTGCTCCAATTTTGCTTCTTAAAACACGCAATTCGCAGGTGGAAGATTGGGATCCTCAGTTTGTCTATCTAAGCGCTGAGGCAGCTGAAGCCATTCGAGCAGCGGGCGTCATTACCGTGGGCATTGATGCCATGAGCGTCGAACGTGGCTTGCCTGACCATCCAGCCCACCATGTTTTGCTGGGAGCTAAAATCGCGATTATAGAGGACCTTAGGCTGGCTGAGATCGAGGAGGGCTTTTGGTATTTGTCAGCTTTGCCCCTGGCCCTTAGAACTTGCGAGGCTGCACCTTGCCGCGCTGTGATGTGGCAGGATGCTAGCGCCTTTGGCGAGCTTACGGGTTCGAGCGAGCAGCTCGGATGAGTCGAGCAGAAGGAAAGAAGAGAGAACAAAAAAGAAGAGAGAACAAAAAATACGAAGAACTCAGCTTCTGTCGAGGGAGCTCGCAGCATTTTATTATGGTGAATAGGCTTATCGGGCTGATGGCATAACTCAGCCCAGCGAGCGCAAACAAGGGGGAAATATGACATCAAAAAAAGCAAATGTAGGCCTGATTGGTTTGGCTGTTATGGGGCAAAATCTAGCTCTCAATATGCAAAGCAAGGGCTATTCAGTTGTGGTCTATAACCGCACGCAGGAAAAAACTTTGGACTTTATAGCTGGCCGCGGAGGAGAAGCGGGTATCCGAGGGGCCAAATCGCGCGAAGGACTCGTTTCTGAGCTCGAAAGACCCCGCAAGATATTTATGATGGTACGGGCCGGTGCCCCGGTTGATGACCTGATCGATCAGCTGCTACCTCTCCTGACGGCTGGCGACATTCTGATTGATGGGGGCAATTCGCAGTTTGCAGATAGCGAGGCCCGTCAGAAGAGACTCGAAAAAGAAGGCATCCTTTACATAGGGACAGGCGTCTCTGGCGGCGAAGAGGGCGCTCTCAAAGGACCGTCCCTGATGCCAGGCGGTTCCAAGACCGCATGGCCAGAGGTCAAGGATCTGTTTCAGACCATAGCCGCTCATACGGAAGATGGCTCACCTTGCTGTGACTGGGTCGGCAGTGGCGGTGCAGGCCATTTTGTCAAAATGGTTCATAACGGTATTGAGTACGGCGATATGCAACTTATTGCTGAAGCCTACCAATTTATGCGAGATTATCTCCGCCTCCAACCTGAAGAGATGGCAGCCTGTTTTAGGCGCTGGAACCAGGGTCCTCTGTCTTCTTACCTTATCGAAATTACGGGCGAGATCCTAGCGTACAAAGATGAGTCTGGTCGTTATCTTTTGGACGATATTTTGGATGCAGCTGGCCAAAAAGGCACTGGCAAATGGACTTGTATCGAGGCCTTGCAGGAGGGCGTGCCGCTGACACTCATCGGAGAGGCCGTCTTTGCGCGTTGCCTTTCAGCCCAAAAGGAGCTCAGAAGCCAAGCAGGCCAATATTTCAACAAACAGATTGCTGCCTTCGACGGTGATGAAAAGCAAAAGGAACTTTGGCTTGAGGCGCTCGAAGCAGCGCTTTATGCCGCTAAGCTGGTGTCCTATACCCAGGGTTATGAATTGATGAAAGCCGCTTCAGATGCGCATGAATGGGATCTGAATTACGGCGGTATCGCCCTGATGTGGCGCGGTGGCTGCATCATTCGCTCCCGCTTCTTGGATGAGATCAAAGCAGCCTTCGATCGCGATCCACAATTACCAAACCTACTTCTAGACGCCTATTTTGCTGATGCCCTCAAGCAGCGTTTGGCCTCCTGGAGAAAGGTGATCCAGGCAGCTGTGGGGGCGGCTTTGCCCATGCCTGCTATGACTTCCGCGTTGGCCTATTTTGATGGCCTGACTTGCTCGCTAGGCTCAGCCAATATGCTGCAGGCACAGCGCGATTATTTTGGCGCCCATACTTACGAGCGCATCGATCGGGAACGCGGTCTCTTTTATCACACAAATTGGACAGGTGAAGGCGGCGATATGGCAAGTTCGACCTATTCGGTCTGACTATTTGCCAGAAATTTGCTCAATAATGAGATCTAGGAGGACTTAGAGAAGGAGGCCAGCTATGCTTGTCGATTTGTGGTTCGATTTTCATTGTCCCTGGTGCTACATTGCAGAAACGATCTTGTATCAGCAACTGCTGCAACAACCAGAGGACGAGCGCCCGATCATCCGCTTTCATACTTATCTGCTTCACCCCGAACTCGGTGAAGCCAGCGGTCAAAGTTTTTATGAGCAGGTGCGCCGCAGCCACGACTTGAAAGATTTGGACGAGGCCAAGGCCATGATGAAAGATGTTCTAGAAGCAGGCCAGGCTGTCGGTTTGAATTTCGATTTTGAAAGGCTCATCCATTCGAGCTCGCGCCAAGCCCATCGAATCTTAAAGCATCTCCAGATTCGCCTCTGTGCGCAGATGGGAGCTAGAGAAGCGAGTTGGAAACTTCTAGAGTACATCCATGCTGTCTACCGCGCCTATTTTGAAGAGGGGCGAGATATCCAAAAACGCCAGACGCTGGGCAGCATTTTGACGCAGGTCCTTATTCAGGAAGATGCGGCTAGCATGAGCAGTGCGGACGATCAGGATCTAGATGCTTTGATCTCTTTAGAGACAGAACTGATTGAGGCCGCAGGACTCGAATATATCCCCCACTTCTTGCGAGAAGATGGTCAGAGGCTAGAGGGAAAGGTCAGCGCCGAAAAGCTCAAGGTTTTCCTTGGCGCTTGAGTTGCACAAGACACAAGTTCGTTTGCCTTTGAGGCGAGCGGACTTGTGTGTTTTTTGGATCTTCCATAGCCCGAAAAGTAGCGCTAGCGTTAGGCGTTAGCGTTGGTACGTTTCTTAGCAGCATTTGGGGATCTGAATGAGGATGAAAGGCATGAGGGGAGGCTATTGAAATGGGCGACGTCTGCCGCTACAAAAATCTCGATGAACTCAAAAAAGCAATGGAAGAACAGCAGGTCAGCTTGCCACTGAGCAGTCACTGGGACGTTTTGGGTCAAGGGCTGACGATTGGGACGACGCGCTTGGAAAACCGTCTTTGCATCCAGCCTATGGAGGGCTGTGATGGCAACTTGGATGGTTCGCCTGGCGAACTGACCTGGCGCCGCTATGAGCGCTTTGCTGAAAGTGGGGCGGCACTGATTTGGGTGGAGGCCTGTGCCGTTCGCGAAGATGGACGAGCCAACCCCAGGCAGCTTATGCTGACCGAAGCGAATCTGCCAGCCTACCAGCGATTGGTGGCCATGATCCACGAGCGAGCCGCAGCCTTGAACTTGCCACGTCCGATCTTGTTGCTGCAGGCTACACATAGCGGCCGTTACAGCAAGCCTGATGGGGTCGCAAGACCGCGGATTGCGCAACACAACACTTGTCTAGAACCTAAGCCTTTAGACGAAACCGCTATTTTGAGCGACGAAGAGCTGGATCGCTTGATTCCCTGCTATGCCAAAACCGCGCAGCTCGCTTTTGAGGCAGGCTTTGATGGCATTGATATTAAGGCCTGTCACCGCTATTTGATCAATGAGCTCTTGGCCGCCCACCGACGCCCAGGACGCTATGGGGGCTCTCTCGAAAACCGCAGCCGCTTTTTGCGAGAGGCTATGATGGCCGCTAGAGCCGCGACGCCGAGTCATTTTTTGATGACGGCGCGCATGAATGTTTACGATGGCTATCCCTATCCTGAAGGGTGGGGGACTTCTCCAGAAGGTGCAGACGCGCTGTCTCCAGACGGCTTGGCTAAGATGGATCTGAGTGAGCCCATTCTGCTGATTCAGCAACTCCAGCAAGACTGTGGCCTTCAACTTTTGAATGAGACATTGGGTAACCCTTATAACAATCCACACGTGAATCGCCCCTTCAGCCAAGGGCCATACGAAGCGCCTGAACATCCTCTCAAAGGTGTACAGCGGCATGTTTTAGCAGCCAAGGCCCTGCACGAAGCTCTGCCTGACTTACCCCTCATGCTGTCGGGTGTATCGTGGTTACGCGGCTTTTCTGCTGACTTAGCGGCTGGTGTTGTCGAACAGCAGGTGGCCGACTTGGTCGGTTTTGGGCGCCTGAGCTTTAGTAATCCGCATTTTGCTCGCGATATTCTCAAAAAGGGCGAGCTGGATCCCCAAAGCACGTGCTTAGCCTGTTCGCAGTGCTCACAATTGATGAGGGCAGGATCGACGGCTGGCTGTGTGCCACGAGATCGCGAAGTCTATGGGCCGATTTATAAACGTGATGTCATTGAAAATGAGCAGGACGTGCGCCACATGGTTTCAAATGTCTAATGTGACCTAGCTAGGCCTACATAAGGCGACAACAGAACAAGAGCCAAGACCTTGAGAGAAAGTCTAAAGTTGCTGGACGATACAAAAGAGCCGAACTAGGCAAAAAAGGGAGGCAAGGATGACGGAGAGCCACATCAAGCAAGAGGATAAGCGATCGAAAGTAGCCCTGGTCACAGGCGCCAGGCGAGGCATTGGTAGAGCTATAGCGGAGGCTCTTTTAGAGGCTGGTTGGGAAGTGCTGCTGAGTGCTCGGAGCCCTGAAAATCCAGAGGGCGAACTCATGCAGACGATGGGGCAGCTTGGTAAGGCAAGTTATATCACTTGTGATATTTCAGATCCCAAAGCTCGAGAAGCACTCGTTGAGCGTGTGGCTGCAGAGTATGGGCAGCTAGATTTACTCGTGAATAACGCTGGCATGGCTCCGCGAGAGCGCTTAGATCTACTTGATATGACACCTCAAAGCTTTGAAGAACTGATGGCGGTCAATCTTGAAGGTCCCTTCTTTTTGACCCAGGCCTTTGCCAAGCAAATGCTCGCTGCTCGGGATAAGGGTCTAGCGGACTACCATCCGCGCATTATTTTCGTCACCTCTGTCTCTGCTGAGATTGTCTCCGTCAACCGCGGTGAATATTGCATGTCAAAAGCGGCCTTAAGCATGGCGGTCAAGCTGTTTGCGGCCCGCCTAGGAGAAGCAGATCTGCCAGTCTTTGAGTTGCGCCCTGGTATCATCC
>JAEZYR010000034.1 GCA_023442635.1 Bacillota bacterium
AAGCAGGGCAAGACAGCTACAAAGAGCTGACAGAAATATGCGAGCCTTTTCCCTTGCTTAATGCCGTTCAGCTTGAACTGGTGGAGAAAATGGCAGAACGCTACAACGCCACGCGAGGCCTATGTGCCAACTTGATGATTCCTGCCTTAACCGAAGCGCCAAAAGGCGCTGGAAAGGGAAGGGCTCGCTGTGTGGCCTTGCTCGATCGCGAGAAGGTCGTCCAGGCATTAGAAGGCGGCTTGATTGCCCAAACTCGGCAGATTCGAGCGCTTAGCTATTTATTAGATGCGGATAGCCTCGTCGAAAGCGAAGATTTATTACAGCAGTGCGATCTCAGCTTAAGCACCCTACAAACTTTGAAAAAGAAAGGACTCATCTCGCTTTTTTGGCAAGATCAAGAGCTGAGCGAAGATAAAGATGACACGGCAGTGACGGAGGCTGAGCATCAATTGGCGCAGCCTTTAGAGCTGAATGAAGAACAAACCGAGACACTGCGTGGTCTACTAGAGCAATACCTGGCAGCTCAAAAAAAGGGGGAGCCGACAGAAGCCTTATTACAAGGCGTGACGGGCTCAGGCAAGACAGAGGTCTATCTACAGCTAGCCAAAAAAATATATGAAGCTGGTCAAAGTGTCCTGATCTTAGTCCCTGAGATTGCTCTTACGCCGCAGATGACCACACGCGTTAAATCCTATTTTGGTGAAGCGGTCACGGTCCTCCACAGCCGCCTTCGAGCTAGAGAACGCCAAAAAAACTGGGAGCGCATACGTAAGGGGGAGAGTCGCATTGTTTTGGGGGCTCGATCGGCTATCTTTAGCCCCCTGAAAAACCTTGGACTCATCATTATTGATGAAGAACATGAGAGCAGCTATTGGTCAGACCGGCATCCTCGCTATGACGTTCGCAATGTCGCTCGCCTCCGAAGTCAGATCGAGTCATCGTTTTTGCTGCTCGGGTCTGCAACACCTGATATCGAGACACGCTACCGAACAGAGCAAGGCAAAAGCATGTGTTACCGCTTGCAAAAGCGAGCTGGCCTAGCCCTTTTACCTCAGGTTCATACCATCGACCTAAGGCTTTCAAACGACCGCTATAGCATCTTTCAGCAGCCTCTTAGGCTGGCCTTGGAGCGCTGCTTTGAGCGCGGCCAGCAGGCCATGATTTTTCATAATCGCCGAGGTTGGTCGAATTTTTTGCTCTGTGAAACTTGTGGACAAGCCTTGGAGTGTCCGAACTGTGCGGTTACGATGACCCTTCATCGCCGCCGTAACTATCGCCCTGAACATGTAGAATGCCACTATTGTGGCTTTCACACAGACATACCAGAGACCTGTCCTCATTGCGGAGCCGCCACCCTTGTACCTCATGGTCTCGGAACCGAGCAAATCGAAGAAGCTTTTAGAAGCAGCTTCCCCAATCGTCGTATTTTGCGAATGGATCAAGATACGACTTCTGGACCTAATGCCCACGCAAGATTACTCGAGATTTTTCGTAACCACGAAGCGGATTGTCTCCTGGGTACCCAAATGATCGCCAAAGGGCATGACTTCCCACGAGTTACCCTTGTCGCCGTTCTGCTGGCAGATCAGCTATTCAGGGGCGATGATTTTCGCTCTGCTGAACGGGGCTTTCAGCTCTTAACCCAAGCCGCAGGCCGAGCAGGCCGTGGTACAGAAACAGGGGAGGTCTGGGTGCAAGCTTATGATCTCGAAGATAGAGCCTTGCAAGCTGCCCTCGCCCAAGACTACGAGCATTTTTATCAATTGGAATTGCAACTTCGCAGACAGATGGCTTATCCGCCTTTTGCCCATTTAGGTCGCATTATTGGCAGCCACCCGCTTGAAGATATCGGTGAAAAGGAGATCTGGCATCTTTATCGAGAACTCGAGCTCTGGCTGCAAAAGCAGAGTTGGCGCGATCGCTTGCTTTTGGCTCCACCCATCCAAGCACCACTCTCCCGTCTGCAAGGACGCCATCGATGGTTGATCAGTCTAAAAGCATCGGCGACCTTTCCGCTCGTCTATTGTTTTCGTTTTTTAGCACAACAGCGCTTGGCTCAAGACTTTTTCTGCAGTTACGGTATGGATCCTGGATGAAAAGCTTGCTTAAGTAAAAACTCTGAGTAGGTGCAGATGTTTTCGACCCTATCTATGCTTGGGTGATTGGGCGAGTAGGCTTCCCAGATGAGGTGGGTGTACGTAGGTGTCTACCTATTTACACATATCAGCATAAAATCTATAGCAAAAGGCTATCCAAAAAATCGATTTGAAAGAGGTCATGCAGCATGGCAATAAGACAAATCTTACACGAAGGGGATCCAACTTTACGCAAAAAGGCTAAAGCAGTCGAGCTGCCCAGTCCACGTATCTCAGCCTTGGCTGAAGACATGATTGATACCCTGGCTCATACAGGGAATGGCATTGGCCTGGCTGCCCCACAGATTGGCGTTCTTCGCCGCCTTTTTGTCATTGATATGCAAGAAGGGGATGGCCCCATCGTATTTGTTAATCCCGAGATTCTAGAGACGAAGGGAAAACAATGTGGAACCGAGGGTTGTCTAAGTCTGCCTGGTTTGTGGGGAGAAGTGGAGAGACCTGCTTGGGTGCGCTGTCGTGCTCAGAACCTGGACGGGTCTTTTTTCGAACTGACAGCAGAGGGCTTATTTGCCGTTTGTATCTGCCATGAGTACGATCACCTAGAAGGGGTCTTATTCCGCGATCGAGCCATCCATCCACTGGAGTCGACCCCATGATGTCTGCTGCTCAAAGTCCTACTTCGTCTCCCTATCGTGTGATTTTTATGGGGACGCCTGCTTATGCAGCAAAAATTCTTGAGAGCTTGGCTCGCGACCAACGCTTTGAGCTGTGTCTGGCAATAAGTCAACCTGATCGTCCTCAAGGCCGAAAACAGCTTTGTGTGCCTACGGCGGTTCATGCCCTCGCTGAGCAGCTCAATATCCCTCTTTTACAGCCTAGTAAGATCAAGGATCCCCAGCTGCTAGCCCAATTAGAGGCCTATCAGCCTGACCTGATGATCACCGCGGCCTATGGGCGTCTTGTGCCCTCAAGCATCCTCACGTTACCTCGCCTAGGCGCCATCAATGTGCATGGCTCCCTTTTGCCAGCTTTTAGGGGCGCTTCTCCTGTGCAGTCCTGCATCGTTTCAGGGGCAACTGAGAGTGGAATTTCATGGCTGCTCATGGATGAAGAACTCGATCACGGTCCTGTTATTGCTCGAAGAACCTTGTCTCTTTCTGCTACCGAAGACGCCGAAAACCTAATGGCACGATTGGCTGATTTAGCGGCAGAGCAAACACCAGATATCTTGGCTGACTATTGTGAAGGTCGAATAAAGCCAGTAGCTCAGGAGCATGCCCAGGCCAGCTGGACCCATCTTCTCCGACGCGAAGATGGATGGATAGACTGGAACCGCTCTGCACTTGCGCTGGATCAGCAAATTCGAGGCCTCTATCCTTGGCCTTCGACCTTAGCCCACTATGAAGGGCGCGACGTCAAAATCCTGCAAGCTCGACCGCTGACAGATCAGGAAGATCAGGAGATTCGACAGTTGGCTCAAAAGGCATCTTGTGTTATTGAACCAGGCATGCTTTTGAGTCAAGGAGGAGAAGAACTGATTATTGCTTGTGCAGAAGGCAGCCTAGCCGTATCGCGCTTGCAATTCAGTGGCCAAAAACAACAAGAGGCATCTCAGATTGCACACAATCTAAAGCGAGGCAGCAAATTCACCTCACTGGGGGCACCACCGCCCATCCTTTCAAGGACAGATCCTAAAAAATGAGCACGAAACAACGCCAGCTTACGCCTAAGCATTGTCCTTTGGCTGAACATCCCTTTGAGGCTGTTTTTCAAACGCTCATCTTCCTCCTTCAGGATGAAGCTTTAGGCAAAGGACAGTCTCTTCAGCTGGAGAAGGCTTACTTTGCAGAGCGCAGTCGCTTTTTGCGTTCGCGCTTAAAGGATCCTCATAAGCTGGCTCAGGCTAGAGAGCTTTTGCAACTGGCGTATCGTTGGCGCTTAACAGCCGAGGCTCTATTGCGTCCCTGCCTCAAACAAGCCTTATCGAAACTAGATTTTCCGCTGCGATCTGGACTCTGGCTAGCTGTTTGTGAAATTTTTTGGCGACCACAGGCAAAGGCAGCTCAAGTTGTCAATACGGCTGTCACGCTTGTGCGTACCTATGCTCACCAGGGGCAGGCAAGCGTGGCTAACGCGGTTCTTCGGCGACTTGTTCGGGAGAAAGATCGTAGAATGGCGGCACTTACAACCGCCGAGAAGGTAGGTTTAGCAGAACCGTCATACCTCTTGCTTGAACAACGTTGGGGAAAAGATAAGCTCCACGCATTTCTGTCCAGCTTGATGCTAGAAAAGCCGCTTGCAATTAGGGCGCGCGTGGCAGACCTCCCCCAGCATCTACCGCCAGATCAAGTTCAGTGGCAAGCTGGTCGCTTGCTGCCGTCGGCCTTCTTGCTGCAGTTGCAGCAGACAACTCTAAATGAGCTAGAAGCCTTTAGGCAAGGTGCTTTTTATATTCAAGGGGAGGCTGCGCAGCTCCCTATATCGCTTTTGCCCATTCAAGCGGACGATTGCATTTTAGATCTGTGTGCAGCTCCAGGCGGTAAGGCAATCCAAGCAGCCGATGTACTGCAGCAACTTCATGGAAAGGGTTATGTTCTGGCTCTGGATCAAAGTCCTGAACGACTCGAGCGCCTGAGAGAAAATCAGCGTCGGCTGAAAGTGGCAAAGCTTTATGTGGCTTGCCATGATGCAAGAGAGCAACTTGCTTTCTCAGAACTGCAAGTATGCCTAGGTGAGCATGAAGCCAAACGAAGGTTGCAAGAGAGATGGGATATTGTAGTGGCCGACGTACCCTGTTCAGCTATTGGGCGCTGGCAGCAACATCCAGAAGGCTGTTGGCAAAATCTATCTGAAGTAGAAAGTTCACTGCTCCCTCTGCAAGCAGAAATCCTAAAACAAGCTAGCCGCCATACAAAAGAGGGAGGGTACTTGCTTTACGCTACCTGTACCCTGAATCCTCGTGAGAATCAGCAACAGATCAGCTGTTTTTTGAACTCAAAAGAGGGGGAAAGCTTCCACTTGATCGATTTGACCGACAAGATCCAAGCTATCACTTCTCCCGAGGCTAAGCTGAGTCAAGCAATACAAGAAAAAGGGATGCTTACTTTGTGGCCAGATTGTCACCTGAGCGAAGGTTTTTTTCTAGCCGTTCTTCAAAAGGCTTCGATATAATAGAATGCCAGAAATATGAGTAAGTATGGCTATAATAACTCAGACTTGATTCTTAAAAAGGAGGGGATAGATTCGCCGTGAATGCAGTCAGCACAGAAAGTCCTGTATTGTGCAACGCCATGCGTCCAGCTATCCAGGATGTTAGTCCTGAGCAGTTGCGATCTGTCCTCGAATCGGCTGCTTATCCATCCTTTCGTTACCGACAAGTCCTTACGTGGCTAGAACGCGGTATTACGGATTTGGCATGGATGACAGACCTACCCAAAGATCTCAAGACTTGTTTAGAACAGCATTTTTCTTTTGATTCCGTCATTTTACTTGAGCGCCAACGAAGCCAGGATCGTGAGACGGAAAAGTATCTTTTACAACTCGCAGATGGCCAAAAGGTAGAGATGGTTTCTATGCTCTATCGCCACGGCCATAGTGTCTGCATTTCCTCCCAAGTAGGCTGCCGCATGGGCTGTCGTTTTTGCGCTTCGGCACAAGCTGGTTTTGGTAGGCAACTATTGGCTAGCGAGATGCTGATGCAGATCCATCTTGCCGCCCGTGAGCGCAAGCGGCGTGTGGATTCTGTTGTTGTGATGGGGATTGGAGAACCTTTTGATAATTATGATGAGCTTTTGCGCTTTATTCGCCGAGCTCACGAGGCAGAAGGTGTAGGCATTGGATATCGCCATTTCACCATATCAACCTGTGGACTTGTGCCTGAGATTGAGCGTCTAGCTGCAGAAGGCTTACCTGTTTCTTTGGCTATTTCGCTCCATGCTCCTGACGATGCTTTGCGCCGCGCGTTAATGCCGATTGCCCGTCGTTGGAGCATAGACGAATTGATGCTTGCCTGCCGCCACTATCTCGCCCAAACGAAAAGACGCTTAACTTATGAATATGCCTTGTTTAAGGGCATCAATGATCATTTGGAACAGGCAGATGCCTTAGCGGATCTTCTGAAGGGACAACTCTGTCATGTGAATTTGATTCCAGGCAACCCAGTTCCAGGCCAAGCGGAGCTACAGAGAAGCCCAGCTGAACAGATTGAGCGCTTCAGACAACGTTTGGAACGACGGCATATATCGGTAACTTGTCGGCGATCGCTCGGTGCTGACATTGAGGCAGCTTGTGGGCAACTGCGCCGCCAGCACGAAGAGCAGAAAAGCAAGCCTTGGCGCGAAACGGCCGACGCCATTACGAGAGAGCAGCAGACTCGGCAAATACGCCCACGAAAAGCTAGCTCGCATCCCCCAAAACGGCAGGGGAGTGAAAAGCCTATTCGTAAGTCACGCACGAGTGGCGCTGCTTATCATGACATGAAAGCAAGAACCGCGCCTCCAAGGTCAAAGGCTAGACGCTCAAAAGTGCGGAGGGCTGTGCCATGAGCAATCAAATTCAATTTGCAGCTGATACCGATACAGGATTGACGCGCCAAAACAATGAGGACAGTTATATTGTTTTGCGCGGTAATGCCCCAGGCTCGTATGTCGTGATTATTGCGGATGGCATGGGCGGACATCAACGAGGCGAGTTGGCCTCTTCTCTAGCTGTTCGTTATACGAGCGATAGTTTGGCTAGGGAGTTGACTTCTGGGATGACACCCGAAGCGATCGAAAGTGTGCTGAGCTCGGTAGTCGAGCGAGCTAATGTCAAAGTTTATTTGCAATCACTCGAATCTGAAGACCAAGCTGGTATGGGAACGACTTTGACTGCGGCCGTTTTTTCACAAGATAGCCTGATCATAGCTCATATCGGTGATTGCCGCATTTATCGCCTTAGAGGAGATGAATTTCTCAGCCTAACCAAGGATCACACTTTGGTACAAGCCCTTCTAGATCGGGGTGATCTTAGTCCTGCTGAAGCTAAACGTCATCCCAGACGAAATGTGGTGACGAGAGCGCTCGGCGCCGCAGAATATATGCATCCTGATACGGCTATTTACCGCGTTCATCGTGGAGACCGATATCTTTTTTCGAGCGACGGCTTGCATGATTATGTTGAAGAAAATGACATTTATGAGATTCTCCAACATGGCATGGATCCTGAGACGGTGACAAGCCGATGCATCCAATTAGCTAATCAGGAGGCTGGGGTTGATAATGTCACCGTCGTCACAGCTTTTGTTCAATCTTAAGGAAGTCAAGATATGACGAATACGGAATTACGCACGATAACCAGTGGACTTGTTTTAGGAAAGCGATATCGCATCATTCGTTTGATTGGCAGCGGAGGTATGGCGCTTGTCTATCTTGCGCATGATTTAGAGAGTGGACGCGATGTAGCTATCAAAATCCTCAAGAGCGAGCTTAACAGCGATGCTGAGTTTGTAAGGCGTTTTGATACGGAAGCCAAAGCCGCATCAAGCCTCTCGCATCCGAATATCGTCCGAGTCCTAGGTGTTGGTGAAGAGCAGGGTATCCGCTACATGGTACAAGAATATGTAGATGGTACAACACTCAAAGACCTGATCGATCAGTATGGTCGCTTGGATTGGAAAGTTGCCGTTCCTATAGCTTTGCAAGTCGCGTTGGCTCTAGAACACGCGCATGCAGCAGGTATTGTGCACCGCGATATCAAGC
>JAEZYR010000063.1 GCA_023442635.1 Bacillota bacterium
ATCCAGGTAGGTCGTCGGCTCATCCAAAAAGAGTATTTCGGGTTGCTGCGCCAAGCTCATCGCCAGCCAGACCCTCTGCCTTTCGCCTCCAGAAAGGCTGTCCAAACGGCGAGAGCGGAACTTGTGGGTACCGGTCTCTTGCATCGCCCATTCGATGACCTCCCGATCTTCGGGCGAATCCGTCCTGAAGAGCTGCTGATGTGGCATGCGCCCATAGGCAATGAGCTGCTCCACACGAAAATCGGCTGGCGCAAAGTGGCTCTGAGGCAAGATGGCAATCCGCTGCGAGAGCTGTTTTTTTGACCACTGCCGCAAACTCGTCCCATCCAAGAAAATATCGCCCTCTTGGCAAGGCAAAAGACCTGATATCGCTTTGAGGAGGGTTGACTTGCCTGAGCCATTGGGTCCGATGAGGCTGAGAATTTCGCCTGGCCTAATCTGGGTTGTAAACTGCTTGAGGACAACTTTTTGACCATAAGCGACCGTGATATTTTGGATGTCGATTTCCATGCGTCAAAACCCTCGCTTTCCCCGTGTTTTGAGCAAATAAAGGAAAAAGGGGCCGCCGAGCACCGACATGATCATGCCAAGCGGCAACTCCATGCCAGGGATGAGGACCCGGCCTAAGGTGTCCGCCCCCAATGCGACCACCGCCCCGAGCAAGATCGAAGCAGGCAAGAGGCGACGATAATCCGAACCCACAAGAAGTCGCACCACATGAGGAACAACCAAGCCTATGAAACCGACCATGCCAACTGCTGATACGGTCACAGCCGCCAAAAAAGCGCCCAAAGCCGAGAGAAAAAGCCTGGTACGGCTGGTTTTGAAGCCCAAATTCGAGGCCATCTCGTCCCCTAATTGCAAGGCATTCGCTCCCCGAATACCCAAAAAGGCCAAAACCAGGCCTGGCAACCCATAGGTCAGCAGGACTTGCACATGCCGCCAAGAACGCGCGGCCAAAGAACCATTTAGAAAAGCGATGACCCCCGACAGGCTGTCAGAGTACAGAAGCTGAAGAAGGGCGTTAATGCCACCCAAAACGGTATTGACCGCCACGCCAGCCAAGACAATACGCAGAGGGCTGATGCCCCCCTCATAGGCCAAGGCATAGATGAGCACGCAGCTTAGCATCGCACCCCCAAAGGCAAAGAGGGGAACACTCTGGATCATCTGAGGAAACAAGAGCATCACGACCGTGGCCGTCGTAGCCGCCCCTGACGAGACCCCGATGATACCAGGATCCGCCAGGGGATTTTGCATCACGGCTTGCAAGAGCGCCCCAGCTGTCGCCAAACAAGCCCCGACAAGACAAGCCACGATGAGACGGGGAAGGCGCAGCTGCAAGATGATCTGCCTTGTCGTCGAAGGCGTTGGATCCAGCAGCGCTTCCACAATCTCGCGGCCGCTGATACCAGCGCTACCCACACTCAGCGAAAGAATCGCCAGGCCAACTAGGATCAGCAGCAAAATAAGCTGCACCCCCCAAAGCATCTGCCAAGATTGCCTACACGCCAGCAAGCGAGCAGGCGCCCTCTTTGCCTTCAGTTCCATAAGTTAGTGCAACTCCGCCTGTAGGCGCTTGATCATCCGCTCCACGCTATCGACGACTTCGAGACCGCGGCTCGTACTATATTCCGAAGCAAAGGCCAGGATGTGGCCGTCTTTGACCGCTTGAAGGCTAGTCCAGAGCCCTGCATCCTTTTGGGTTAGGGCGTCAAAAGCGGCTTTCAGCTCCTCAGGCTGGTAGCCCGTTGGCGGCGCGATCAAGAAAAGCCATTCTGGCTGTGCCGTCATAAGAAACTCCATGTTGATAGGCGTCAAGCCCACACCTGGGCCGTCCTGCTCATCTTGAGGGTTTTCAAAGCCCAGAGCCTTGACCAGCCCCCCGAAGAAGCTACGGCTCGAAGCGACGTGGCTTTGATCCATGCCGAATAAAACCATGGCCTTGTGTCCAGGATTTTGCTTTTTGTAGTCAGCTATTTTGGCGTCGAGCTCGTCATAAATGCGCGTGACATCGGCCAGAGCCTCCGCTCCACCAAAAGCTTCAGCCAGCGCCAGGCTTTCAGCACGATTGGCCGCCAGATCAACAGCTGGCCCTTCGCTCGTGTAGTACGTCGGTATACCCAAAGACTCTAGCTGCTTGCCAAACTTTTCAGCGTGGTAGGCACTGAGCATGACCAAGTCGGGCTTAAGGGCGACCACCGCTTCCGTATCGATCGTGTTCATGCCAGCCTGTATCCTGGGCAGGTCCTTGTAGACTTCGCGCGCTCTTGTGCCGCCGACACTGCTGCTGACCGCAATGGGCTTAATGTCCAGGCGGCTTAACAGATAGAGGCTCGAGGTCGAAAGGTCGACCAGTCGCTCGGGAGCCTTGTCGAGTTCTACGGCCTCACCAAATTTTGCTTGCAGGGCAGCAGGATAAGCAATGCGGAACTTCCCTTGTGGCATTTGGTGGCGGATTTCGCCTCTGAGCAGCGAATCGGCTTCCATCTCTGGCAGGTGCAGTTCGCGTGTTGGCTTGGCTTGTCCTGGATGGCCTGAGTCTTTGCCCGGCTCAGCTTTCGAATGCCCGTGCCCACCCTTGCCTTTCTTTGTGGCCGAAGCTGTCGCATCCTTTGAACTGCTCGGGGCTTGTTGCCCTGACTCGGACTGGCTGTTGAGCACAGATGGCTTATGCGCCGACGGATCGCTCGTTTGGCTTTTTTTGCTCTTGTCCTGACAAGCACCAAGCAAGAGCAAAAGGCTCATGCCGAGAGCCAAAGTGGGCACTAGACCGCGCTTCTGGCTCAAAGTCCGTGTCGATGTCGGGTGGCCTGGTGTTGCCCGACGGCCAAAATGTTGACGTTGCATCATGATGCACTCCTTCTTTCTATTTTCAGACCCAAATTTGTTTTGAGTCTTGAAAGCTGTTTTGAGTCCTGATAGCTGTTTTCTGTCGCGTGAGCCGTTTTATGCCTCGATGGCTCGACTCAAAGGGCAAGGGGTCTCGCTCGACCCAGATGACTTGCCTAGATTTCTGGTGCACTGAGGACTTTTTGGGCTAAAGTCAGATAGATTTCCTGCATCTTAGAACTGCCTGCCTCAAAGGCTTCAAAGACGGTTTTGCCCAAGGCCTCAGCCTGCTGAATTTCGCCACAACGGGGAATGTATTGAATAACCTCGCAGCCGATTTCAGGCAGCGCAGCCTGCACCAAGGCTTCCTCATTCTCAATATTTTTGGCGTTCAGGATGAGACCTCGAAGCCTGGCATAGCCTCTTTTTTCAAATTTGGCGATAGCCCTTGCGATGTTGTGAGCCGCATATAAGCTCATCATTTCGCCCGAAGAAACCACATAGACATCGCGGGCATAGCCGCCTCGAATAGGCATGGCAAAGCCGCCACACACCACATCGCCCAGCACGTCATAGAGAATGACATCGGGCTGATAGATCTCCTCCGCCCTCAGTTCGCTGAGCTTTTCGAAAGCTGAAATAATGCCGCGACCTGCACAACCCACACCTGGCTCGGGGCCTCCTGCCTCGACGCAAAGCACGCCTGTCGGGCTTTCGAACACGATATCTTCGAGCTTGAGATCGTCACCTAGCTGCAAAAGCTGATCCAAAACGGTGGGAATGCGCTGGCCGCCCATAAGATTTTTGCAAGAATCTGCTTTGGGGTCACAGCCGATTTGCAAGACCTTGTGCCCCAAACTCGCCAAGGCCGCACTCAAATTGGCCGCCGTTGTAGACTTGCCAATGCCACCTTTTCCATAAATTGCTATTCTTTTCATCTCGCCTCTCTTGCCTAAACCTATGTAGTTAGCTTAATCTTACTGGTTAGTAAGGGTAGCAGCTTCTAACTCAAAAACTTGCCTCTGCCTTTGGTGTTCTTTTGTCGAATTTGTATGGATGCTCACGCAAGCCCATGGCTCCGACATCTCTATCTCTACAGGTAGACCTACAGACCCTGGCTTAGATTGGAGTTCTTATGAACCGTCTTGACTTTTCATTAGAATCGGACAAAGCCTCATCCCAAGAGATGTCAGGTCGTGAACTTTTGTCCCCCTATCATTTTTTCGATCAGGCAGACGGCGAGAATTTTTCGGGTCTCGATTTGGACGAGCGGCTCTATCGCTTCGAAGAAGTCTGCGAAGCCCTTTTTGCGGGTCAGCTAGCCCTTGCCAAGCGCCGTCTCGAATGGCAGGCTCAGTTTTTGCGCCCAGCCAACCAAGTCAGGCTATATCGCGTTTTCTTGAGCGCACTCAATTACGCGATCTATCACAGCATGCTGGAGCGTTGGGGTAAGTCCTACCACCGCCTATGTTATGAACACGGGCTAAGCATGCACGCCGTCGAATGCTGGGAGGCTTGCCTAAAAGTAGGCTTCGAAATTTTGGAACACTATGCAGCTGCCCTCGCAACTTGTCATCGCGCCCCCGATACGCGCATCGAAAAAGTCACACAATACATCAAGACGCACTTGAGTCAGACGCTCAGCTTAGAGGATCTGGCCAGTCTGGTCTACCTCAACCGCAGCTATTTGTGCAGCCTATTCCGCCAGCAGATGGGCGAAAGCATTCAGCAGTACTGCACGCGCCTGCGCATGCGCCAGGCCGAAGAACTGCTGCTAGATCCGAGCTTGCGCATCGAGGAGATCGCCGTGCGCTGTGGGTATGGCAACTTGAGCGCCTTTAGCACCGCCTTCCGTCGCCATTTAGGCGTCAGCCCTAGAGCCTACCGCAAAGCCAGGCAGCACAGCTATACCTAGGCTAGCTTCTGCTGAGTCGGCAGAGCATTGTTGCTCTCCGTGTATCTAGCCCCCACGATCTGCCGCCTACGCCCTCATAAATGCCCAAACCAAAAAAGCCTAGACCCTGAGGTCCAGGCTTTTTGAGTCATGTGCTCTTTCCGTTCAGAAGTTTATCTTCGCCCAGATTTTCCCTCACTCAAGCTTGGGCAAATTCTTTGCCCCAAGCCTCGCACTCATCGAGGGCATCCTGCTCATAGGAGATCAGGCCTTGATCCTTGAAGAGGTCGGCCTCTGCTGCACGCAAGCGCTCTGCCCACTTCAGCATCCACTCACCATCATTCCAGCTGTAAGAACCGAAGATAAGGACTTTGCGGCCCTTGAGCTGGCCCTCAATCTCCTGGAAAAAGGGCTCGAACTCATCCTCTTCGAGCACTTCGTCACCCATGGCGGGGCAGCCGAGTGCCAAGAGCTCATAGTCGTCAATGGAGGGCTTAGCTTCGCTAATATTGATGACCTCGACCTCTGCGCCAGCGGCCTTTGCGCCCTTGGCGATGGATTCGGCCATTGCTTCTGTGTTGCCTGTACCTGTCCAGAAGTAAATTCCTAGTTTTGCCATTTCTTGCCTCTTTCTCGCGTAATGACGCCTCAACATGTATAAGCCATGAGCAGGCTTTGTAAAATGCCGTTAGCTATCGCTTACTAAAACAGGTTAGTTCTTGTTAACTGCAATGTCAAGAGAGCCGCTATCAACAGGCCATGACCTCGGTCCACTGGGTCTGGCAGAGCGCCGCCCACTGCCCCTTCGCATAGAGGGCTTCCAAGCGCTCTTGAGCCAATTTGAACTGCGCAAAGCGACAGCGCGCACACTCAGGGTCGCAAAAAACCTTCCAGGAGCCAATGACGGCTTGCGCAGTCTCCCCAGCCATGAAGGCCTCGACCTCTGCAGGTGGATAATCCAAAAAAAGACCGATCTCGTGGGGGTAGCTGTCTTTGGCTTTGCCGCCGTCCAGATTGTAGCTTTGCAGTCGCTGAGCTAGGTGTTTGAGCTGGGCGCTTATATCGGCCAAATCTGGATACGCGAAACGCCTGAGACAGGCCCTGCAGGCTGGCTTGGCTAAACAGGCTTGCAGGTCTTGAGGGCGGTAGAGAAAAAGCAAGAGGCGCTTTTTGCGTCCAGGCAAAAGGCGGTAAGCCAGACCCTGGGCACTGAGGTCTTCTCGGATGGCTTTAAGGGCGGCTAGCAGGGGTTTATTTTCGCCTGGCCAAGCGATGAGGTTGGCGGCCTTGACGCCCACCATGCAGGGCGCTGCGTGTTGCAGCAAAAGCTGCTGCAATCTCTCAAGATCAGACATGGAAACCTCACGAAAGCGATTAGTTAGCTAAAGCTAATTCTATACCGATCTCGCCGCCTATGGCAAGCGCCCAGCCACGCTTCGGCCAGGCGCTTGTTTGTCCTTGGGGATCAGAAAACGTTCAGGTCAGCAAACGAGCTCAGCGTTTGGGGATGACGACTGGCGCCCCTTCAACCTCGATCACTTGCACCTCAATGTCGAAGACCTGATGCATGGTTTCGGGCGTCAACACCTCGTGAGGCGTACCCGTCGCCACAACCCGGCCATCTTTCAGCGCCACAATATGGTCCGCATAGGCAGCGGCCGTATTGACATCGTGAATGACGATGACGACGGAGATGTTTTGCTCTTTGGACGTCCTTGCCAAACGGCGCATCAGTTCTCTAGCATGGCGCATATCCAGAGCCGATAGGGGTTCGTCCAGTAGGAGATAATGTGCCTCCTGCGCCAAGGTCATCGCCACAAAGGCTCTCTGCCTCTGGCCACCTGACAGCTCATCCAAAAAACGGGATGAAAGATCCGTCAATTCCACCTGCTCCAAGGCTTCCGCCACAACTTCATAATCTCTGGTGCTGCTGCGCCCTTTGTTATGAGGATGCCGCCCCAACATCACGAGCTCGGCAACGGTCAAACGCATATTCAGGTGATTCTCTTGACGTAGAATTGCAAGCTTCCTCGCCAAAGCATCTGTCCGCCACTTCTCGAGGGGGATATCGTCGATGAGCAATTCACCTGCACAGCGCGGCAACAAACGCCCGACCGCGCAAAGAAGGGTCGATTTGCCAGCTCCATTTGGCCCGATTAAGGCCGTAATGCCGTGATTGGGTATTTGCAAGTCGACCTCATGCACAACTTGGCGCTCACCATAGGCCACCGAAAGTTGACGTAATTCAATCATGCTTATTTCTCCTTTGGGTCTGATGTCCTCTATCTAGGATTCAGCTGCAACGCTCAGCTGCCGCCTAGAGCTCTCTCTGTTCTCGTCGCATGGGCTCGCAGCGCTCAGGCCTTTTTGACCTGTCTGAAAATCATGAGGAGCAAAAGCAGACCGCCGACAAACTCGATGACAACAGGCAAGATCGTGCCCATATTCAGCAAGTGCTCCAAAATGGCCTGTCCGCCCACAAGAACCACAACACCAATCGCCGAAGCCATTGGCAAAAGTTGGCGCGTTTTGCCAGCTTGGAGGGCAAAGAGCGCGATGTTGACAATCAAAAGGCCAAAAAACATAAGGGGGCCAACCAGCGCTGTCGCACAAGCCACCAATACCGAAGAGACTGAAAGGGCAAAGCGCGTTTCAAAGCGGTAGTTGAGGCCGAGATTGGTCGCCATATCCTCTCCCAAAGTCAGCAAGTCCCAACGCTTCCCTCGCCAAAAAATCAGCGCGAGCATCACGAGCATCACCGCCAGCGTCACATAGAGCGCCTTCATGTTGATGATGGCAAAGGAGGCTGTTTTGGTATTTTGCACCGTCAAAAACTCATTCGGATCCATGACTGAGACCATCAAGGTGGTGATGGCTCGCAACAGCGAACCGACAACAATGCCGATAAGCACAAGCGCGTGCACAGAGCGTCTACCCCGCCCCAAAACCAGCGTAAAGAGACTGACAGCCAGGAGGATCATCAGAACTGTCTGTAGACCGAACATAAAGATGGTCGGTATGCGGCCAATCACGTCTGAGGTAAAGAAAAAGACAGCCCCCGTCACAATC
>JAEZYR010000127.1 GCA_023442635.1 Bacillota bacterium
GGATACAGATGCCCATTGGTGGCTAAGGATATAGCGCCTCGCTCCTCTGAAACAACCACCACAACGGTATCGCCAATCTCACTAGCGCCAACTGCGGCTCGGTGTCTCGTACCAAAATCCTTGCGCAAATGATAGTTATCCGACAACGGAACATGGCAGCGAGCCGCATAAATGCGATTGTCCCTAATCAGAACGCCGCCATCATGCAAGGGGGAGCCTTTGTAAAAGATCTGTTCGAGCATCGTGGCATTGAGCGCCGAATCCATCACCAGCGCCGTACCCTGAATCAGTTCACCGAGGCGGGTCTGTCGCTCAATCAAGATTAGGGCTCCAGTCTTACTTGCCGCCATGTGCTCGCAGGCAATGACAATCGCTTCGACACTGTGGTGAACGGAGCGCTGTTCTTCGCGATGTTCACCAGTAACCGAATCAAAAATTTGCAGAGTTCGGCGGCCGACGGTTTCGAGAGCTCTACGCAATTCTGGCTGAAAAATGACGACGAAGCCGATAGCCAAAATAGAAATGGAGTTCAGCAGAATATAGTTGATGGTCTGCAAGCCAAAAAAGTCAGATAAGATCGCAAAAATGGCGATAAACAGGATGCCCTTGAAGAGCTGCCAAGCTCTGGTATCGGCCATCAGGCGCATAAAAAAATACACCACAAGGCTCGTAACCAGAATGTCAACAAGCATCAAGACAATGTCTTTAGGCGAACCAAAAAGCAGCCAGCCAGAGCGAATGTTTTGGCCAAAGTCCTGCAAAATCGAACGGAGCACCTCAAACCAGCCCGTGCGCCGAGCCGTTAAACTTAAGGGACTTAGGCTCCCATAACTCAGAAATAGGAGCAGAAGAGACTCAATCCTCATCTTCCTCTTCGTCTTCTCCTTGCTCTAGGCGTTCAAGATCTGTCAGCCAAATAATGCGACCATTCATACGGATCAGGCCATCTTTTTCCATCCGCACAAGTTCGCGTGAAAAGGAGGGTCTCGGCATCGCTAGCAACTTGGCCGCCACTTCTTTGGATACGGCCAGCTGTACAGATGGTGTGGAGCTATAACCCGCCCGTCGGCCTGGCAAAGCCTCGCGCTCGGCTCCCTGCAACTGCTTGTCGAGGAGATCCAATAGATAGACCATGATCTTCTGTCGGAGATTGCGTTGGCTGAGTACGTTGATCCGCTGGTACTGCTGCTGAATGCGCTCAGACAAAAAGCTGGTGAAATTGTTCATGAGCTCTGGATATTCTGCCAAAAGAGGCAGAATCAGATCGCGGGTCAAAATAATCATTCGGCAGTTCGATATGGCCTCAATAGTCAGTGGCCAGCGCCGATCTTTGCTAAAGAAGAGATCCTCACCAAAAACATCACCAGGTCCGAGTAAACCCAAAGTGACATAATCTCCGTTGCGTGCATACTTCTGCAAGGAGAGTTGTCCACTCACGATCACACCGATGGCGTTCGCTAAGTCACCCTCGTTGGCGACGACCTCTCCCCTCCATGCCAAACGAATGTTGACGCGACTGCAAATCTCGCTGAAGTGCTTGTGATCCAAGCCAGCAAACAGTCGGCTTTGCGCCAGTGCTTCACATATTTTCTTCAATCCAGCGCCTCCATTCAGCCTGCCTGTTTCGAAACTTCCCCCACTTTGGGAACATACTATCAGCGTCTATCTTAATAAAAAGTGGGTGCCTGTCAACGAATAGCCCGTATCAGATAGCTATTACTAACTTGCAAATTCTCCAGCGCCTTGCCCCCTTCGTCACTATGGCTGACCAGGAGTAACACTGGGTCATATGGCTTTTCAGGGGCAAAGCAAAAGGGCCAAGCCTGCAAGCAATAGCTGGTGAAGCGGATAGTAGACATAAGCAGCATAACGGCTTCCCCCAACAAGCCAGGACTTTCGGGGATCAGAAGCAGCTTGCCCTTTTCGCAGTCGAAGGCTTGGCCAAAGTTCAAAAAGTCGACACCCTGCCCGACCGTTATAGGCGTAAATCAGCAGAGCCGACAAGGCTCCGGCGCCCTGCCAAAAGGCACTGCTGACCTGGCTCAACATAACAACAAGCAACAAAACAATCTGCCACTTCCGCTGTTGGCGGCTCATATAGAGCACACCTACGGTCAGAACACCCATCGCCCCGTAATCACTCGCCAGCACTTCGGCTATAAAAGCTGCTACAAAAACGCCTAAAGGCAAGAGCAAGCTTCTGAGAGGCTCCTGCCAAAGCCAGTGCTGGGCTATGTACTCGGCAAGGCTGACGAACAGCAGCGCAAGGGCAAGGGTCCACAAGACATTAGCCCCAAAGTGATAAGCCTCACGTGCAAGCAAGGCATAAGGCCAATCTGAGAGCACGGCAAAAACAAGCACGCGCAGAGCGTAACGGGCGCGATCATGGCTATGAGCAAGCCCCTCACTGAGCAAAAAAGCAAACAGCGGAAAGGCGAGACGGCCGATTGCTCGCAAAAGCCAATAGGCCAGAGCCAAGGCCAGCGGTGCCTTCCCCAGATCCCCAAAGGCCCAGGCTTGCAGCAGCAGGCGGTCGGGCTCAAAGTCCCCCCAAGCTGGCAGCTGCCTCAATAGGCCATAAGCGAGGTGATCTAAGGTCATGAAAAACAAAGCCAGCCAGCGCAGCTGAGCCGCTGTAAGGCCTCGTGTTTTTAGCGAAAGTGCTGGCACTGAATTGAGCATGACCTAATTCTTAGAAAATGTGTAGAGCCTTTTGGACTAAGATGCTGACCAATGAAATAGCGATCCAGCAAGCCCCGCCAAGCAGCAAGGCTGGGCCGCCTTTTTTGAGGAGTTTGCGAAGGTCGGTATTCAGCCCAATTGCAACCATGGCCCAAATGATGCAAAACTTGCTAAGCTGCTTCAGGGCATGGAAAAAGTGCTTAAAGGAGGCCTCCCAGCCAGCTGGTAAAAGCTGATGCTGAAATGCGAGCATGACGAGGGTAGTCACCACAGAGGCTAATACAAAGTACAGAATAAAGCGTGGGAAAAGTCGGCTGACCTTGACCTGAACCTTGCCACGCTGTTGGCGAGCCTTCCAAAGCGACAGAACCAGTGTAATCGGGATGATGGCCAAGGTTCTGGTTAATTTGACGATGGTCGCCTGATCCAAGACGGCTCCTGCTGTGCCATGCAAGCTGTCCCATGCGGCTGCAGTTGCCGTCACAGATGAAGTATCATTGACCGCCGTACCAGCAAAGAGGGCAAAACCATCATTTGAAAAGCCTAGAGCCATACCCAAACTCGGGAAGATCAAAGCGGCCAAGATGTTGTAGAAGAAGACAACCGCGATGGCCTGGGCGACCTCATCATGATCAGCTTCGACAACGGGCGCTGTCGCAGCAATGGCGGAACCACCACAAATAGAAGAGCCTACCCCCACCAAAATGCTGGTGTTGCGATCCAAACGCAGCAAGCGAGCCATCGCATAGGACATCAGGAGCGCTGTCGCAATCGTACTGATAATAACGGGCAAAGAGCGCGATCCAACCGCTAGGACAGTCTGTAGCTGAAGACCAAAGCCCAGCAAGACAACGGCTACTTGCAAAAGCTGTTTGGAGGCAATAAGGATGCCAGGATGGCAACGCACATGAACTTTTTCGGCCATGGGGCGCTGAAGATACACAAGAGAAATGAATATGCCCAAAAGAATGCCGAAAACAGGACCTCCTACCAGCGGCCACTGTTTGCCCAAAAAATAAGCCAAAATAGCAATCAAGGCCGTCAAAAAAAGGCCAGGCCCAAAGTGGGTTAGGCGGTGGCCAAGGTGGCGCCAATGATGCCAAGGATGCTGTGGAGATGAAGACCCTGTTGCCATATTAAAAGCGAGGACCTCACAAAATGCTGAACACGTCGGTGAGGGTCACTCGCTAGGAGACCGACGTCAGATCATTGTAGGCAAAAGCCTCAAGAGATGCCACCCTCGCTCCATCTGCCTTCGCCTTCTGGGTACAGTTTGTGCTCGAGCTTCTGTAAAAGCGAGGGGATTTCTTTGCGCGAATAAAGCAGATAGACACGGCCAGGGTACTGGTGCTGCAACTGCTTCCAAAAGCGCCGCCCCTTGTTCTTTCGCTCACGAAACAAAAGCCAAAAGTCGAAGTCCCAATCCCAGCGCTCGGGACAGCCCTCCGCCATGTCAGGCCTTCTTTGGCCGCGGTAAGTGCGATAGCGCCGCCAAACGCTTCGCCAACAACATAAGCGACTGAAGCAAAGGCAGATGATCACGTCAGAAAGCTCTAATCTCTCTTGACTTAAGCTTAGATAATTTCCCTCAATGATCCAGTCCTTCTCTTTTTTCAAAAAAGCCTCTAAATCAGCCCTTTTGCTCTCTTTTGACCGAATCTGCCAAGCAGCCGCAAAATGCAGCTGATCCAAGTGCAAAAGGGCATGCGGCCGTCTGACTGCCGCCAGCTTCTGTTCCAACTGGCGAGCCAAGCTCGACTTGCCACTCCCAGAAAAGCCCAAGATACTGATTTTCATCGGCTACCTTCTTTATACTTGCTGTCATCTGAAAAGCGTCATTTGAGTCCTCTGCTGCAATAGGTGGCATGCCCGAACTCAAAGACTTTGGATCTTGGCATTATAAAATAGAAAGTCCCGATACGTTCTGGGATTAGCTAGCGTTCGGGACTCTGTCAAAGTTATGTTTTGAATGGCTCTAGGCCATATCGTAGCTGCTTAGCGTTGCTTACCCATCTCCTGCTTAACCTTCTGGAGTTGGGCGTTGGCCTTACGAGCTTGTGCGCGGCTACTGAAAAAGAAACCCAACCAAATCGCCGCATAAATGAGCAAAAAGATCACAACAAAGGTGATGATCGCGCCCAATTTAACGGGCAGCCAGGCCAGTACATAGGCCATCGCAAACGTGATGAGCAATTGCAAGACACCGTGCAAGAGTGATTGTGCGACAAGTGACAGCGTTGAACGAGGGTTGGCCCAAAGCAGCAAGTTCAAAGCACTGCTAATTGCTCCGTAGAGAGCCGTAACGCCAAGACTCAACCAATAGGCATGTAAGAGGTCTCCCGTCCGCTGAATTAGAGTCGGCGCAGCAATTTGCACGCCCTGCCCACCCATGGCCAGCGAAATAAAGCCGACGATGAGGGCCCATATACCGATGCCCATCAGCGCACCCACGATAATTTGTACCACGCCATGACCCAGGCTTAACTTTTTCTCACATTCTTTCATATGGTCTTCCTTTCCATTCCTGCTCTGCTGCCCACTAAAGACCCAGGCGTTGCTTCACCGCAGGCCAATAGCGTCTAGATGGATAGGCCTTCGCAGTATTTTTGAGGTGAAAGCAGAAAACACCTGGCGATTGGCATTCGATCGACTCGACCCAACGCAAATTGACCATCTCACTCTGCGAAAGGCGGACAAAACCCTGGTGTTGCAGCTGTTCCTCAAGACTGTAAAGGCGTTGGCTTAGCTGGTAGCGCCCCTCAGTCAACTCTGCATAGACCTCTCCTCCCTCTGTATAGATTCGGTAGACTTGGCGCAAGTCTAAAGCGTATTGCCGTCCCTCTTTCTCCCCCCAAAGAAATGGCTTGCTTTCCGCTCCTTGCGTCTGTTGCAGGGCCTGTATCCAATGCTGGAGTTCTGGCGTTATTTCTGCACAGCGGAGCGTCCAGGTACTTTCTTCAATATGGGGATCAATCTCAATTTGGACTTTCACACGGCACCACCTCTCTACCTGTCCATAGCTTACGTAGGCTGCCTTACACATACAAGAGCCTTCACGCTAAGCGGTCTATCTTCGCCCCTATGCGGTCATTTTTCCCAAGCGTTCGCCCCACAGTTGTAGACTTGCTAGGTGCTAGATTCATAGACCCTGGTAGGGTTCTGTGGCCTGTCGGTCGTGGCTGCCTCGCCCTTCTCTCTAGCCTTGTGCCCAATCCTGGGCTTTTCGACAAAAAGCAATCAGCCTATTTTGACGCGCTGCCAAAGCTCATCATATTGGCGGACAAAGGCCCCTGGATCACGGAAAACTTCTAATTCGGGCATGGCTGACATGTTGGGATAGGCAACTTCACTGTCGCGGTAATCGGGATCCTGCAGAGCTCTAGCTGAAGAAGAAGGCAAAGAATAGCCGACATAGTCTGCATTTTGGGCCGCACGTTCTGGCGCCAGCATGAAGTTAATAAAGGCGTGCGCTTCTTCTACATTTTGAGCTCTGGCTGGGATAGCCCAGCCATCAAACCAAATATTGCTGCCCTCTTTGGGCACAGCATAAGCGAGGCGCTCGTTGCTAAACATGGCGTCAAGAGCATCACCTGAGTAGGCCACAGCTAAAGCTGCTTCACCGTTCACCATAATATCTTTAGTTTGATCGCCGAGATAGGCATAGACCAGGGGATATTGAGCCTGTAAATGTTGGGCGGCTATTTCGAGGGCTGATGGATCCTTGCTATTAAGAGAATGGCCAGCAAGGCGCAGAGCCAGACCGATGCTGTCGCGCGAAGAATCCATCATGATGATTTGGCGGCTGTATTGTGGATCCCACAGTATATTCCAGGAATCGACGGGTTCTTGGACGAGGTCCTTGTTATACAAGATACCCAGTGTCCCCCAAAAGCAAGGGGCAGAATAACGCTGCTCTGGATCGAAGGGACGATGTAAATAAGACGCGTCAACCGCTGAAATATTGGGCACAAGATTCCACTGAATAGCTTGCAAGAGACCCTCTCGGCTCATACGTTCGATCATGTAGTCTGAGGGTACGATGACATCGTAATTGCTGCCACCATTCTTGATTTTGACATAAAGATCTTCGTTGGTCGCATAGTTGGAATAGACCACATGGATGCCTGTTTCTTCCTCAAAAGCACTGAGCAGGTCTTTATCAATATAAGCCCCCCAGTTGTAGACATTCACAACGCGCTTTTGCTGCTTGTTGCTGCAGCTAGCTAGCAAGATGCTGAGCATCAGCAAGGCCATACTGAAAGCCACAGCACGAAAGCATCGGCCCATTTTTGTTTTTCGGACAAAAGCACAAATCATAGGCTTAGGCCCCTTCCTGGGATTTGAATAACTCTGGTTTGCGCACTTGGCTAAGGCCTAACAAAAGCAACATCACCGCAAACATCAGCGTGGATAGGGCATTGATAACTGGGTTGATGCCACGTCGAGCCATGGCGTAAACCATGGTTGAGACCGTTTCGACGCCATTGCCTGTTGTAAAGAAGGAGATAACAAAGTCATCTATAGATAAGGTAAAAGCCATCAGCGAGCCGCTCATAATAGCTGTTTTGAGATAAGGCAGGACAACTTTATAGAGCGTCTGGCGAGGTGTCGCGCCAAGATCCATAGCCGCTTCTATTTGGGCTTGGGGCATTTGGCGAAGTTTGGGCAAAACCGACAGGAGCACATAGGGCACTGTAAAGGCGACATGAGAGAACAATAAGGTGCCAAAACCAAAATTAAAGTTCAAGGTGCGGAAAAGCACCATCATGCCCACGGCAATGACAATGTCAGGATTGATGACGGGTATTTGATTGACCCCCAAAAGCACCCGACGAAGGCGGCGACCAAGGGCAAAGATGCCGATGGCGCCTAGCGTACCCAAAAACGTTGCTATAAGCGTGGACAAAACCGCTATGCTCAGTGTGTTGCGCAGGGCGGAGAGCACCTCGCCATCTGTAAAAAGTTCGCGGTACCACACAAGTGAAAAGCCTGTCCAGTATCCCCTGGTTTTAGCCTCATTGAAAGAGAAGATAATTAAAACGAGAATAGGCGCATAAAGGAAGGCGAAGACCAAGGTCAGATAGGCGCGAGAAAGCCACCGTCTCATCTTTCCACCTCCGCCTCAAACGAAACCAAGTCAGTTGCAACCTGACCCTCGGCCAAATCACCTAAGGCCGTCTCG
Source organism: Bacillota bacterium (assembly GCA_023442635.1). GTDB lineage: Bacteria > Bacillota > Clostridia > Saccharofermentanales > Fastidiosipilaceae > JAEZYR01. The sequence continues at coordinate 7,865 of JAEZYR010000127.1, forward strand.
GAAACCCGCTTTTGCTGGGCGCGCAGGCGTCTTTTGGCTCTCGCACTGTCATTGCCTTCTTCGTGGTTAAAAATGAGTGACAAGAGCAAAAAGATCATCAAAACCACCGCCATGGAAGACCCATAGTGCCAATCGCCCGTCACTGTGAACTGCTGCTCAATGAGGTTACCGATCAAATTGGTTTTGTTGCCTCCCAAAAGCGCGGTAATTTCAAAGGTGGATATAGCGGGTACGAAGACCATAACCAAACCTGATATAACGCCTGGGATCGAAAGGGGCAGCAAAACTCGCCAAAAGCTCAAAAAACGATTGGCGCCAAGATCCTGTGCCGCCTCTAAGAGCGCCGCGTCCATTTTTTCGAGGACAGTGTAGATC
>JAEZYR010000004.1 GCA_023442635.1 Bacillota bacterium
GATCTACACACAGCTATCTATTAAGGCTTACGAGGGACGAAAACAGGCGGCATGGCTCTACCGCCAGGCAGAAGAGATGGGGATGCTCTATCCGCCACTTGGAGCAGAAGAACGAAAAGAGCTGCAAGCCAGTCTTGAAGCTCAGCAAAAAGCGCAGCAAGACTTACTTCTGCGTGAAAAGGAACTGCAAAGCCTTTGCGATTTGGGGCAAGGATTTTTGCAGTGCCAGCAAGATTTAGCCGCACAAAAGGCGGAGGCTGAGGGGCTAGCCCAAGAAGAGCAAGCTTTTGAACCTTCAGAGCAGGCCTTGTTAAGAGATGCCAAAGCACAACAGCTAGAGGGCACAAGCACCCTCCTAGCTGAATGGAGCAAGGCTTACGAGTCGCTGAGGCGAGAACATGAGCTTTGCTTGGCGCAAGCTCAAGCGATCGAGTTATTGCAGCCTCAAAGAGCAGGACAAGAAAAGGAGCGGCTTGATGATAGGCTTCTTCCTTGTCTGCTCCTAAAAGAAGAGGCTAAAGAAAAGCAGGGGCTTACTGCAGATACAGGGGAGCAGATCTTTGAAATGCTCGATCTGTTGCGAGCTAAGCAGCGCACTTTAGAACAGGCTTTTCGTGCATGTCAGGAAAGCAGGCTTGTTCAGCAAAAGCAAAAGGAGATGCTCAAAGACCACCTTGAAAAAGAGCATGGGCTAAAAGTTGAAATAGAAAAGCTGCGGGAAAAACTTGCAGAGGAAGATTCGAGACCTGCATACGAGGCTGATTTGCCTCGGCTGCAAGAACGCTTGATACAGCAAAAAGAAAAGTTAGATGCTGCAGAACAGGACTTTCTAGCCTGGCAAAAAACGCTGCAGGACTGGAAAGTGGCGGAAAATGCATGGCAATTAGCCTTGCACGAAAAGGAAGACCTCAAAGAAAAAGTTGCAGAGGCAGAAGGCGTCCTAGCCAAGCAAAAGGAAAAGTGCCAGTGCCTGTTGACGCCGTCGCTTTATAGTGCGTGTCAGCAGACCTTACAAATGGGACAACAGGCCTGGAAGAGCCTGGCTGAGCATGCTGAACGGCAGAATGAGATTGTGAAAGAGCAAAGCTCGCTAAATGGGCAGACGGAGCGTTTGGAGCAAGAGCTGCAAGCCCAAAAAGAAGATGTTCGTCGTTTGCTTGACGAGGCTGAGTGCCTCCAGGAGCGGCTGGCAGTTTTGGAACGCTTGCATTTTTTGGAGGAGGAACGCCAGCATTTGCGAGCAGGGGAGCCATGTCCTTTATGTGGGGCGATCGAACATCCGCTAGACCGCCAAGTAGACGGATCATCCAAGGCGACAAGCCAGGTTTGGAAGGCTGAAATCCAGGCACAACAGCTTAGCTTAGAGCAGCAAATAGAAGACGCCAATCAAGTTTTAGAAAACAAACAAGCGCTATATCAGCAGGTGCAAAACAGCTTGTTAGCGCTGACAGCACAGCTTGAGGCGGAGCAAAGAAGTATAGTGGCTCGTTGCCTAGAAATACGAGAGCTAGAGGGCTGGTCAAATATAGAGAAAGCCGTCCGATCAGGAAGTCTCGCTTTACAAAAGCAGGTGGCGGGCTTGCTTCAGCTAGATGTGGAAGCTGAGTACTTGCGAGATTTAGCTAAAGCACGCATCGCACAGTTTGCATCGTTAGCTCAATACTTCTTGCAGATGCAAGAAGAAGCGAGAGCAGAAGAACGTCGCCTAATGGAGTCCGAAACTGTCTTAGAGCAGTTGCAGGCCAAGCTTCTGATTGCACAGCAAAAGATTTCTTACCACCAAGATGCCCTGGAACGTTTACAAAGCACCGCAGAGGCCATGTGGTGTAAACAGAAAGCTCGTTTTGAGAGGATCCAGCAAGAACAGGTAGGTGTGCTGAAAGAGCTTGGCGAGCAGGCGTTTTTGGCAACGAACCAAGCCGAAGCGATTGCCAGATTGGAGGAGCTTCCCCAGAAGGGTGAAGTTGTCGACTGGGAGGCAGAAGAACGGCGATTGGATATTTGGGAGCAGCAAATCAATCTATGCCGCAATCAGAAGGAAAAGTTGCAATCTTTACTTGCCAAAGCGGAAGAAGCCCGTTCGAGTTACCAGCAAAAAAAGACTGATTTGAAGGCCAAGGAGCAAGCAGCGGCAGGTCTGAGAGAGAGGCTGGATTTATTACAAAAACAATATGAGGAAGCTAGCTTAAATTCAGCCAAACAAAAAGAAAGCTGGGAAAAGAGCTATCTGGAATGGTGTTCACTTGTGCCAGAACAGAGAAAGAAGCAGGTGCTTGTATGGGCTGGGTGGTTTCAGCAGCTCAAAAGCTTTGGCTTTGCGGATGAGGCGGATTGGCAAGCAGCCTATCTGCCGCCTGAGGTGCGAGAAAATTGGCAGAAAAAAGCCCAAGATCTGAAAGAGCGTAGGGTGCAGCTGGCCGAACGTAAGCGCGTACTTGAAGAACAGAAAAAGCGTTTGGCCGAAGGGGAAGTCATAGCTGAGCAACTAGAAGCCATGCAGCAAGCGCTGAGAGATGTCCGGGATCAACTTTTATGTGCGCAAAAAGAAGGCTTGGAGCTACAGCTGCGTCTAGAGGAAGATGCTAGGCGCTTGCTCGAACGCCAAAAACAGATGGATGTCTTGCAGAAAAGAAAAGCAGAGTTGCGAGCCTGGGAGGCTTTGGCCGATTTGATTGGCTCGGCAGATGGCAGCAAATTCCGGAGTTTTGCGCAAGCGCTGACCCTGAAACATCTTTTGTTGCAGGCCAATAAAATTTTATTGCGCTTGAGCGACCGTTATCAGCTCACTCTGAATCCAGAACAGCAATTGAGCATCGACGTCTTAGATGCTTACAACAATGCTGAACGTCGTCCTTCCTCGACCTTGTCAGGGGGCGAAAGTTTTTTGGTCAGTTTGGCACTTGCATTAGCGCTCAGCCGACTTGTAGCGAAGGCGGACAGCACGGTCCTTTTTTTAGATGAAGGCTTTGGTAGTTTAGACGAAGAAGCAGCGCAGCAAGCTCTAGCCTTATTGGCTGACTTGCAAGGTACTGGAAGTCAGTTGGTGGGACTCATTTCGCATATCCAAAGCGTGCGAGAATACATCCCTTTGCAAATTGAGGTTCGCCCAAAAGGTGACGGACACAGCACACTATCTGGACCTGGCGTTTCAAGCTCATTTTAATGTGTTGAAACCGTGTCATAGGTGCTTGACGCTAGACATTGAGCGCGCTATGCTGACCGCAAACGTTGAAGAGCCTGTGTACTACAGTGGCCTGACAGACAGAGCGACATTCCCGTGAGAGCGGTGCTGAGAGAATGTTCTATGAGGCGTAGTAACGACCAGCTCGGAGTGGTCATGGATGAACATGACCCGGTGACGCCGTTAATGTCATGCTGAGTGCCTCTCGCATCGGAGAGGAAAGAGGGTGGAACCGCGGATGGCCCATTCGTCCCTCTCGCTATCTAGTAGCGAGAGGGCTTTTTATTTCAGACTTGTTGAGGAGGAGAGCATGAATATTTTTTTGAAAGACGGACAAAAACTAGAGCTGCCTGAGAACAGTAGGGTTATTGATGCAGCTTATAGCCTGTCAGAGGGTCTGGCTAGACGGGCGTGTGCGGCTTTGCTAGACGGCGACGTGGTAGATTTGAGATCCCCTTTGCACGACGGGCAAAACTTAGAAATTTTGACTTTTGATGACCTAGAGGGCAAAAAAGCCTTTTGGCACAGCAGCTCTCATTTATTGGCCCACGCCGTCAAAAAACTTTGGCCAGATGCCAAACTGGCCATCGGACCTGCAACGGATCAAGGCTTTTACTACGATATGGATCTGCCAGAAGCTATTAGCGAAGAAGATCTCGAGCGTATCGAAAAAGAGATGCAGCAGCTTGTTAAGGAAGGCTACAGCATTGAAAAAATCGATGTCTCGCGCGAAGAGGCCTTACGTATCGTGGATGAGGCTCAAGAGCCTTACAAGCGAGAACTCATCGAGGACTTGCCCGAAGATGCCGCTCTGAGTTTTTATCGCCAAGGAGACTGGCAGGATCTCTGCCGCGGCCCGCATCTCATATCACTCAAGCCTATTAAGGCCTTCAAGCTGACACAAATTGCGGGGGCATATTGGCGCGGATCAGAGAAGAATAAGATGCTGACGCGCATCTATGGTATTAGTTTCCCAGAGAAAAAGGAGCTCAAAGCTTGGTTAGAACAACAAGCCGAGGCAAGGCGACGGGATCATAATAAAATAGGGCGTGAGCTCGGTTACTTTACCAATGCGGATGTGATTGGACAGGGGCTGCCCATTCTTCTCCCCAAAGGCGCGACTGTTTTGCGTGTTTTGCAACGATTTGTAGAAGATGAGGAACGGCGCCGGGGTTACTTGCCGACCATGACACCCCTTTTGGCCAAGCGGGATTTGTATCGTATTTCAGGTCACTGGGATCACTATCGCGACGGCATGTTTATCTTGGGAGATGACGAGGCACCTGAGGGTGAAGAGGTCTTTGCACTTAGACCGATGACCTGTCCCTTCCAATTCCAGGCTTATCTGAATGAGATGCACTCCTATCGCGATTTGCCTTTGCGCTATCAAGAGACGTCAACCCTTTTCCGTAATGAAAACTCGGGCGAAATGCACGGCCTCATTCGTTTGCGACAGTTCACGATATCAGAGGGACACCTGGTGGTGCGCAATGACCAGTGCGTTGAGGAATTCAAGGGCGCTCTAGACCTGGCTAATTTCATGCTCGAGGCCGTCGGTTTGGCGGAAGATGTGAGTTACCGTTTCTCGGTCTGGGATCCTGCGAACCGCGAAAAGTACATTGGCGATGCTGAGCTCTGGGAGGCCTCCCAAGCTGAGATGAAGCAGATACTGGACGAACTGGGTCTGCGGTATGAAACAGGGGTGGGTGAAGCAGCCTTCTATGGCCCTAAGCTTGATATTCAAATTCGGAATGTCTGGGGCAAAGAAGATACGCTGATCACGATACAGCTAGATTTCCAACTGGCCAAATATTTCGACATGACCTACATCGATCGAGATGGTACGCGCCAATATCCTACGATCATCCACCGCACGTCAATCGGTTGCTATGAGCGTACACTGGCTCTTTTACTTGAAAAATATGCTGGTGCCTTACCACTATGGATGGCGCCGACTCAAGTGCGTGTTCTTCCCATTTCGGAGCGCTTCAATGCCTATGCCGAAGAATTGGCTCAGCAATTTAGAGATGCAGGTCTGCGCACCGAAGTTGATCGTAGAGATGACAAGATTGGCTACAAAATTCGCCAAGGCCGGCATGAGCTCATACCGTATTTGCTCGTTGTTGGTGAACGCGAGGCGGAAAGTCAGAGCGTTTCTGTCCGCCGCCGTGGTGAGGAACTTGGCAGCATGTCGGTGTCTTGTTTCCTAGAGCGCATTACGGATGAAGTCGAACGCCGTGTTCTGGATTAAGGCATTTAGGCGAAAGGGACAGCAGCGGCAGCCACGTTTTGTTGTCAAAAATAAGTCAGGCATCGAGCAAAGTCCACCATCGCCAACTGCGATGGTGGCAACGCCCACTGAGCAAGAACAGGCTATAGCGTTGGATGTCGAACCCGATGCGCTTGAGGTAGCTATGCTAGCGGGGAGCTTATTGCTTGAACATGGGGCTGAGATTCGGCGAGTAGAAGATAGTATTAGCCGAATTTTGAGGGCGTATGGATGTGAAAGTGCGCATAGTTTTGTCATATCCAATGCGCTTTTGACGACTTTAGGAGATGCCAAAAGTGGACGGGCGGCAGCCGTGCGCTTTGTGCCCAAAATTAGCTCAAATTTAGGGCGGGTAGCCGCTGTTAACCAGATCTCGCGTGAGATTACAGCTGGTCAATTAAGCCCAGCGCAGGCGCTGGTGGCTCTGCGAGCCCTGAAGTACAAACGCGAACATCATCCCTTTTGGGTGGGGGCTGGCACCACGATTGCGAGTGCCGCTTTTTGCTGCATTGTCGGGGGCGGTCTCTCGGCTGCCTTACTTACAGCGCTGGTGTCTGCTATCGTCTATGTTTTTCAAGCTCTGCTTTCTCGTCTAGGCATAGCCCGTCTTATTCGCATCTTAGCCGCTGCGATGATGGTGTCGATATGCTCGCTCGGCTGTGTGCATCTCTTAAGCTGGTTTAATCCTAGCTGGCAAATTGACCCTAACCACGTCATTATAGGGGGCATCATGCAACTTGTCCCAGGTCTCCTATTGGTTACGGCCATACGTGAGTTGCTTGATGCGGACTACCTTTCTGCCACCATTCATCTAGGTGATCTGCTGGCTGTTGCGGGTTTTATTGCCCTAGGCGTTGCAGGAGGCTTGGGGCTCTTTGCCCACTTCAATGTGCCAGTCCTAGAT
>JAEZYR010000017.1 GCA_023442635.1 Bacillota bacterium
TTTTGGTCAGATTATTCTGATCACCTTGATACAGTTCGGAGCTCTCGGCCTCTTGACCATCATGGCTTTCTTTTTGATGGCGACCCGGCATCGCATGAGTTTAGCTTCCATGTTGGCCGTACAAGAAAGCATGGGAGGCGAGCATTTTAGCAAGACCCGCAGCCTGGTCAAGCAGATCATCCTACTCACTTTCGGCTTTGAATGCATCGGCGCCTTGCTCTTAACCTGGCGCTTCAGCCATCGCCTACCCTTTCGAGAAGCCCTTTGGCAAGGTTGTTTCCAGTCCATCTCTGCTTTTTGTAATGCTGGCTTTGATCTTTGCGGCGATAACAGTGGTCCTTTTAGTTCCTTGACCGCTTGGAACGATGATCCCTGGGTTATTTTGACGACAGCGGCTCTCATCATTTTTGGTGGACTTGGTTTTGTCGTTTGGAATGACTTACTCATTCAGCCGATCCAAAATTTAATCACCTGGTCTCGTCTTTGTCGTAGCCGGCGAAAACGCAGTTCCGAAAGCCCATCCGCGGCGAGCAATCCTCCTGTCTCCCCGACAGTAGCAAGCAGCCAAGCCTGCCCAGCCGCCCCTTTTGCGACGAAGAATAGTCCTATCTTACCAGCGCCAGATGCGCCCTTCGCCCCCAAAAAAGAAAACAAGGCCGAAGATGTCAAAAAGCGCGAAGTCCACCTGATGGGCTTAAATAACCCGAGGTTGCGCCGTCCGCGACTTAAGCTGGCCTTTCACAGTCGCCTCGTCTTGCGCTCTACCGCCCTTGTGCTTCTTTTGAGTACCTTGCTCTTTCTCATTTTGGAATGGCACAACCAGAACCTTCATGCGCTAGGACAATTGCCCATTTCAGAGCGTCCCCTAGCGGCTTTCTTTCAGGCTGTAACCCTCCGCACAGCCGGCTTTAATAGCATTGATCAGCAGACCCTTACGGCCGGCAGCCGTATATTGGGCATCGCACTCATGTTCATCGGTGCAGCGCCTGCCTCGACAGGTGGTGGCATCAAGCTGAGCACATTTTCTGTCGTTTTTGCAGGTGCTTTTTGTCAGCTTAGAGGCGATGATGACACCATTTTGCGCAAGCATCGCATCACGCACACGGTCTTCTCTAGAGCTCTAATCATTTTTCTCCTGGGTATTTCAGTCTTTTTTATTGCGGCCTTTATGCTTTGCTGTTTTGAGCATCAGGCCATTGCGCAAGGTCACCTGCGCATCATTGACCTCTTGTACGAAGCGATGTCGGCCTTTGGCACAGTTGGCGTCAGCTCTATTGACTCTTCCCAACTGAGCTTTGCCTCCCATTTTCTCCTCATCGTGGTGATGTTTTTGGGTCGCGTCGGGCCTGCCTCCTTTGCAACGGGTCTGAGCTTCCGTCGTCCGCGGCAAGCCGAGAGACTCTATCCCGAAGGCCGAACTTTCGTGGGCTAAACCCTCCACTGCTGTTCATTCAGCTTTTATCCACCATCACAAAACCCACGCTCAGCACCGTTTCTTGGCTGGCGTGGGTTTCATTTTGTGGGCTAATCACTAGGGTTTTCTTTGTGACCTCGCTAAGATGAGTTGTTTTAACACTCAGAGTCTCAGGACGACACCCAAGCGCTTGTCGAGCCGTTTGAGCAAGCGCTGGCGAATCTCATCGATCGCCTCACTCGAAAGTGTGCCTTCATCTGAACGCAGCCGATAACGCAGGCTGATCGAACGATAGCCTTCTGGGACTTGCTGCCCTCGATATTCTTCGAGGTATTCAAGCTTGTGGACATCGGGTCGAATTTGTTCTGCCAACTCAGCCCAGGTAACCGTCTCAGGTACGAGGAGTGAGAGGTCTTGCTCCACTTCGGGGTATTGCGCCAAAGCTTCATAGCTGTTGTGGCGCGAAGGTAAGGCCTGCAAGGCTTCCACATCCAATTCAAGCATGGCAACCGCCGCCTCTGCTTTGAGATCCACTCGGGTAGCTGTCTGAGGCGATAACAGGGCTAAAACACCTATTCTTTGCTTGCGTTCGGGGTCCTTATAGATGCCTAGACAAGCCGAGCGATCTGCCCAAACAGGACGCCCCTCTGCCAGGCTGTCCCAGTAAAGAGCCTCCATCTGCAAGCGGCGTGGCATAGCCTCAAGCAAGCCCTGCAATTGGCGGAAGAGCTGAACTCGCATGGCTTCTTGCTTATTGCCGCGCAAAAGTTGCGCCCAAGCCACGCAAAGCGCCTTACGTTCTGTCAGTTCATGGGTCTTGCTTTGGTGAAAGACCTTCGTTTGTTCAAAGAGGCGAAAGCCTTCATAGTAGCGGAAATTCTGGCGTACAGCCCCTAGCATAGCTGGCACTAAGCTACCGCGTATATGTCGCTGATCTGGGGCTGGCGGGGCTGAGAGACTCGGCCATTCTTCGGCATCCAAACCAGCGGCCTGGATGAGCTCATCACTCACCCAGGGATAGGTGTAAATTTCTTGAGAAGCCCCTTCCCTGGCCAGATAAAGATTCAGACGTCGCTGCAAGTCCTTATCGGGTTGCTTGATGGCCGAACGGATTTGATAACTAGGTGCTTGGTAGGCAAAGTGCTCATAGCCAATCATGCGAGCCAGTTCTTCAAGGATATCGGCTGGCATCGTGACATCACCTGTCGCCCGCCATGTTGGTACTTGAATCGACAGCGCTTCCTCATCTTCTTCGCTGACCTGAAAACCCAAGGGTTCTAGAAGTTTTTGGACTTCTAGCAAGTCGATCTCACGGCCCAAGCGGCGATTGAGATAGGCATAGGTGCATTGGATATGCGTATCAGGGCTTGTCGCTAACTGGAGCGTTCCGTAGGCTTCAACTTGCAAAGCAGGATAAAAGCTCTGCAACAACTGATGCGTCAAATACAGAGCCTGGTCACAACGCTCTATATCCAGACCTTTTTCGAAGCGGGTTGAAGCTTCACTTCGAAGGCCATGTCGCAAAGAGCACTTGCGAATAGCAACAGGCTCAAAGTTCGCAATCTCGAGAACAATTTGATGGGTATCGGGCAAAATTGAATCATGTTCTCCGCCCATAATGCCAGCTAGGGCGATGGGCTTCTCGTGGTCTGCAATGAGCAGCTCACCGTGTTCGAGCGCCAGATCCTGCCCATCCAAAAGCAGGAGATGCTCCCCTGCTTGAGCCTGGCGTACGCGGATGCCACCTTTGACGTGCTCGGCATCAAAGGCATGCGTAGGCTGGCCTGTCATGAACATGACATAGTTGGTAATATCGACCAACAAATTGATGGGTCGCTGCCCTAGCAGGGCCAGTGTCCGCTGCATCCAAAAAGGCGCAGCTTGAACCTTGAGGCCTGAATAGTGCAGCGCTGTATAGCGCTGGCACTGCTCGCTTGCCAGAATTTCAATAGGATAAGCCACCTGAACGCTGGCCAGTGCCTCTTTCGTCGCATCGATCCAATCTTGAGATAGGAGTGGTCGAATCGGCAAGCCGTAAATGGCTGCCAACTCTCTTGCCATCCCATAGTGCCCCCACAAGTCAGGACGGTGGGTCATGGATTTGTTGTCAATCTCAATCACAGCATCATCTAGACCCAAAAAAGAGGCCAAAGGCTCTCCTGCTGCAAGCTGCCCGACGCCTTCTTGCTCAGCCAAAGAACCCAGATCGAGAATTTCGGCCTCACTCTGTTTAGGGAACAAAAGACCTAGCTGCAATTCATCCGCAGCGCAAATCATGCCTTCGCTGCTTTCACCCCTGAGCTTACTCCGCCTTATCTCAACAGGCTCGCCTTCACCGTGCCAGCGAACAAGCGCGCCCACTCTCGCAACGGCAACCCACTGGCCTGGATATAAATTGCTCCCTCCGCAAACAATTTGGATGGGGGCTTCTTCGCCCACATCTACTTGGCAAATGCGCAAGCGATCAGCCTTGGGATGATCTTGTATGGTCTGAATTTGGCCTAGGACAACATTTTCAAGTCCCTCTGCGAGTCTGGTGACATGCTCTACTTCGACCGTCCGCAGGGTGAGGTCTTGGGCCAGTTGTTCAAGTGAAAGCTCTGCTGGTAAGTCTACGTACTGTTTAAGACAAGAATATAGTAATTTCACAACTCAGCCCTCAACAATAATTTTCTAAGAAGCGCAAGTCCGCTGCATGCATCAAGCGCACATCATCAATCCCATAGCGCATCATGACTAGGCGATCCAAGCCGATATTGATATAGAAGCCGCTCCACTCATCGGGATCAAGACCCGCTGCCTTCAGGACATTAGGATGCGGAACGCCACCTGGCATAACCTCTATCCACCCGACATGATGACAAGTTTTGCAGCCCTTGCCACCGCAAACTTGGCATTGCATATCGATTTCAAAACCAGGCTCCACAAAAGGGAAAAAGCCAGCCCGCATGCGCACGGGCACCTCACGGCCAAAAACCGTTTCGAGAATGGTCTGGACAAGCAATTGTCCTGAGGCAAAGGAGAATTCCTTGTCCACAATCAGGGCCTCATATTGGTAAAAAGCCCGTTCATGGCGAGCATCGGTGGTCTCGTTTCGATAGACACGACCAGGATACACAAAACGCGCTGGTGCCCCGTGCTGCTTGAGGTAGGTAACAGAAGCCCCAGTCAGATGGGGTCGGAGGCAATGGCGCTTGGCGGGGTCTAGCCCCTCCTCTGCATCTAGCCCCTCTTGCAACCAATACGTATCCATGGATTCGCGCGCAGGGTGGGCTTTGGGGAAATTCAGGTGATCAAAGACATCTTCTTCGGTGCTGATCTCCTCGCCCTCGTAGATCTCAAAACCCAGCGATCGAAAGGCGTCGTCAAGGTCATAGCGCATCTGTGTAATGGGGTGTAAGCCGCCAGTATGCAAGGGTAGGCCTGGCACGGTCAAATCTAGAGGGCGTGACAGGTTTGAAGCTGTCTCCAACAAGGCTTCTGCCTTCGCCTCAATAGCCGCCTCCAATTCAGCGCGCAAACGGTGAATCGCCTGCCCATAGGCCTTTCGCTCTTCGACTGGCTGCTCAGCTATGGTCTTGGTCAGAAGCGTAATCTGGCCTTTTTTGCCCAACAGGCGCTGCTCTTGCTCCTCTAACTCCGAACGGCTCTGACAGGCCTGGATGGCAGCCAAAGCCTCGTCGCCCAGCTGGTGAAAATCTGCTACTGCCATGTAGTCTCCTCCAAAAAAAGACGCTCCTTAGTTCTACGAACCAAGGAGCGTTAGCTTTTTATCAAAACGGCCTTTAAGCGGTCTGCAAACGCTGCTTGGCTTGTTCACAGATGCTGCTAAAGGTGGCCGCATCGTTGACCGCGAGATCGGCCAAAACCTTACGGTCCAGCTGGATATCGGCCAGCTTGAGGCCGTGCATCAGCTGGCTGTAGCTGAGGTCATTGCTACGGGCAGCTGCGTTGATGCGGGTGATCCACAGCTTGCGGAAATCACGCTTTTTGCGACGACGATCGCGATAGGCGTACACGCCGCTCTTCATGACCTGCTGGTTAGCAACCTTAAAAAGTTTGCTCTTGCGACCGAAATAGCCCTTGGCGCGCTTGAGCACGCGCTTATGTCTTGCGTGATTGGTCACGCCTCTTTTTACTCTAGCCATGCTTACCTCCTCGACTCTCTAGAAACGTCCCTATTCGCGTACCCTACTTAGAGGTAAGGCAGCATCTGACGAATGCGCTTTGCGTCACCCTCAAAGGTGGTGGTGGATCCCCGCAAATTGCGGCGACGCTTCGACGACTTCGCTTCAGCCTTGTGCTTTTTGAAGGCCTGGCCGCGAATCACTTTACCCGTACCTGAGATTTTGTAGCGCTTCTTTGAGGCGCTATGTGTTTTCTGCTTAGGCATGATCGTTCCTCCTCTTCGTCGCTGGCTTACTGAGCCTGCGTTTCTTTCTTCTGGCTTTTCTCACGATCTTTTCGTGGGGCTAAAAACATCACCATAAAGCGGCCTTCAACTCGAGCTGGTCGATCGACTGTCGCGACCGCCTCACAGCGCCGAGCAAAGTCAGCCATCACGTCATAACCCTGGGTCTGGTAGGCCATCTCACGACCTCGGAAGCGAATGGATACCTTGACCCGATTGCCATCTTCTAAGAAGCGGATGGCGTTGCGCACCTTAAAAGCTAGGTCATGTTCCTCAGTTGTAAGCTTGAGGCCTACTTCTTTAACCTCAACAACTTGCTGACGCTTTTTCGCCTCGCGCTCGCGTTTGGCCTGCTCATATTGGTACTTGCCATAATCCATGATCCGACAGACTGGATTCTCTGGATTAGGCGACAACAGAACCAAGTCCAAGTCGCTCTCTTCGGCAAGACGACGAGCCTCTTCAATCGGAACAACGCCAAGCATCTGCCCCTCGGCATCAATCAGACGCACACGCGAAAAGCGAATCTGGTCGTTGATTGGCTGTCCATTCTTCTTCTTAGCGATGGTTCTACCCTCCCTTGATCGTTCAGTTCAAGCATACAAAAAAGCCGGATACGGCATCATCCGCTCCGGTTCTACGAGATCCATCCACTGCCCTAAAGCAATGTCCTATTCGAAAACCGTTGTACCTCTTCGCCTGGGCTGGAGGTGAGGAACGGACGTCCTGCTTGCCAACGAGCTTCATTCTAGGAGCTGCTGCTTACCTTGTCAAGCAGCCTAAGCCATCTTTCACCGCATCCTTATCACTTTTTGGCTTCGCTAACTTGAATGCCTTCAAATTCACCCTCGCCTCCCTATTGCTAGGCTTATGCTCAGGAGGTGCGAAAGGCCTCTAAAAGCTTCCTTCAAGTTTTTCGCTTTGCACCTAGACACAAATTCACGTGAGCCAAACGTATCACAAAGGCCTTAGCATGCTACACTAAAAACACCCTAAGTCTCCCTTCACTGCATCTAGACTTTGCGGGCCTCTCGAGATGATCAGAACTGAGGTCCTTTTATGCCTATCATCACGCTAACCAATCGCCCAGGTTCTTACGCTCTGGCTATAGCGCACCTGCTCGCCAATAAGCTCGGTCTGCCCGTTCTCACGATGGATCAACTATTTGATGAACTGCTGAGCGACGTGCTGAGTCCCCACGAAAGGCACATGTTAAAAGAGAGTCCTCGGTTCTTTTTGAGCGAAAAAAGCCCTGGGCTCAATTATCGTGACTGGATCCGCCAAAAGCTTTACGCCTACGCTCAAAAGCACTCAGCCATTTGTTTTGGCTTCTCGTCAGCCCTCCTTTTAGGCGAACATCCCGATGCCCTCCACATCGACATCTGGGCACCCGAAAGCCTAGCCGCCACACGCTACGCCAAAGAAAAGCACTGCCCCCAAAAAGAAGCCGAGGAAGTCATTCAACAGGCTTGGCGGCAATATCGGCGTTACGTTCAAATTGTTTATGAGCAAGATGCTGAAGATCTCCGCCTCTATCACCTCACCATCAATACCGACCGCTGTTCCGTCAGCAGTGCTTGCGAGATGATCCAACGCCTCTATCGAGATCACTTAGCCATTCAAGAGCTCAAAAAGAATCCTGGCGAAGCGCTCGGTGAAACTTTCAGCGCCGACACTTGTCCCCTGCTCAAAAATCCTTCTGAACAGCGTTTCGCTCAAATTTTAGATATGTATCAAATTGAGTGGATCTATGAGCCAAAAACCTTCCCTCTTGAGCACGACGAAAACAAGCACATATCCAATGCTTTTAGCCCTGACTTTTACTTACCTCGCTATCAGCGCTACCTCGAACTGACCGTTATGGATCAGCGCTATGTCGGCCCCAAAAACAAAAAGGCCCGTCTCGTCGCTGAGCTCTATCCCCACGTTGATGTCAGAATTGTCTATCGCCGTGATTTTGAACGCTTGCTAAGCCGTCTAGAAGCAGCAGACAAAAGTGCTGAGCCCATTTCAAAGAAGCAGCCAGGCTTAGATCCGTCTGCCGCGCAGGTTCTTTTCTCTGCCTCGGCCATCGAAAGCTATATTCAGGAGCTCGCCCAGCAGATCGATGCCGCTTATCCTTCGGGGCTAACCCTCGTTGTCCTCCTGAAATCGGCCACGTTCTTTGCCGTCGACCTCCTCAAAGCCCTGCACATTCCTTGCAAGCTTCTTTATGCTCAAGTTGACTACAACTATAGGGGCCCCGGCGAAACGCCCTTTTTGCAGTTGCGATTTGAGCAAGACTTTGAAAGTCCCTTGCTTAAAGATCCTTCTGCCTTTCTCCAAGGACAAGATGTCCTCGTTCTGGAAGGTATTGTGCGCAGCGGTTTTGAGAGCCACTTTGTCCTGCAGGCACTGGAAAAATACCAAGCTAAAAGCCTGGCTCTACAAGCCTTAATATGGTCGAAAAAAGATTGTCTACTTCCTCTAAGTTCGCGCTTTGCCCCTCTCGAGATTCAAAGCGAAGAGATCTGGGGCTATGGTATGGGAGCAGCACAAGCCTACCGCGCTTTCCCCTTCATCGCCCAGGGATGAGATTGTAATAAGTTTTTAGGTGCACTAAGTCGGATGAGACAAAACAAAAAGCATCCTTTCATCGGATGCTTTTTGGGCAAAGAAAAGCTCTAGCGAACCGCATTCCTCAGCCTCTCTACAACAGAAACTTACGGCCTGTTCTTTTCGTATCACCAAGAAAAGCTGTCTCACGGCTACCCCTCTCGCAGCTGTAGTCGTCTCAGACCCATTCTCTCAGTTCACGAAGATGCCTCCTCTAGCTGGCTCACTGCTCATCCAGCTTCCGACGAGTGCTGCTCCTCATATATCTGAGCCACTCACCCATCTCACAACACCGCCACATCCTCCCGCCATAAAGAAGCAAAAACTCCTCAAGCTCGATGTGGTCAAGCGCTCATCTCCTACGACGCACGCCCTCAAGAACATGCAGATCGCGAGTCTCGCTTGGTGTCGCTCCCCGAACGCTCTCATCTGACGCATCAGACCAATCTAGCGTCCCTGCGGATGCATCCACACGACCTACCCAACTCTATCGTGGGTATTCTGTTATCTAGGTGCCTCTGGTTTTGTATTCCCTAGAGCTATCTATAGCATATCCATTACCCACTTAAATTCTGTAACAAAAGTTACAGAATTTTCAAAAATCAAATATTAGCCATAAATTTCATTCAGTTATCGGATGATTTCATATCGATATTAGACAAGACACCCTGTGCAAGTGTCGGGTTTTCACGCTTGGGCACTCCGTCTATACTAGACAAGGTTACACACTCAGTATCCTAAGCCTGTCAAAGGAGTTCACCATGTCTCAACCTAGCATTCCCAACACCCTCCTCGAAGCCCTCTTTGCTTGCCACGCCCTGAGAGTCGCCCACGAAAATGCCCCATTTTGGTATACCAGCGGCTTGTTCGGCCCTTACTACATCAATACCCATTATCTTTTTGGTTCTGAAGCCGAAGCTAAAGCCCTACTTCAGGTCATTGATCAGGGTTTAGGCGATCCTTCACCTGCCGGGCGCCAACAACTTATGCAGGATCTTTATGCAGCTTGTTCGGCTCAGTATGAAAAATCGCCCATCTATCGGCTGACCATTGATCAGCTATGCATCGCTGCTCGTAAGCTAGGTGCAGAAGCCATATCTGGTGGCGAGCGACGCGACTTCTTCTTCTCTATTCCCGTCTCTCAGCGTTTGGGTCTACCCCATATCGCCCTCTTTAAGGATGGTAGCGCCTATCATCCCGACCTGCCTGCTGGCTTCAAAGTTTTGCACATTGCCGACCTCGTTACCAGTGCCAGCTCTTACACAAGGGCTTGGATACCCACTTTGCACAAACTCGGCTATAACCTAGATCACACCCTTGTCGTCGTTGATCGTTGCCAGGGTGGCGAAGCTATTTTGGCCGATGCCAAAGTCGAATTGCATGCCCTACTTCGCCTCGAGCCTTCCTTCTTCCAGGACGCCCAGACTTCAGGACAAATCTCTGAAGCTCAATTAGGAGCGCTCAGTCGCTACTACCAGAATCCCCAAGGCTACGTGGAACACTTCCTGCAAGAGCATCCCAACTTCTTGGAAGAAGAAGCACAAAAGGACGCCAAAACAGCCGAGCGCGTCAAAAGGCTTCGTCAACTTTTAGATAAGGCTGGCGAATGAGCTTCTCCCTCTTATTCGGCCCAGAGAGCAAGGATTTGCAAACCCTGGACCTCAACCCTGCCGCCATGCAAAGGTGGCAGGGTCTTTTGGCTGAACTTCATCACCTAGGCTTGCATGGACTTTGGTATCAAGCCAGGCCTCGCAGGCGACAGCTGCGCCTAGACTTTCTTGGCCATAGCTGGCTGCGCTTTCGTGGACCAGACAAGCTTAAGCCTGAGCTTCTCTTATCCTTACTAGAGGAAAATCTGCCCTGGATTCAGCGAGAGCAGACGCGCCAAAGCCAAAAAGTGATGCTCCAGCGTCCAGAAACGAAGCAGGCCTACCGCGCCCTTCAGGATGAAACAGCTCAATGGGTCGAAAGCTTTTTGGCCACTTGGTCTGGTCCTCAGCCCAAAAGTTGGCGCCTGACCTGGATGCAAAGCCGCTGGGGTAGCTGTAACGCCAAGCAAAAAATCACCCTCCATACGGGCTTATCTTACTTGCCCCCATCCTTAAGGCGATATATTTTGCTGCACGAATTGGCCCACCTGGTCGAACTTAACCACAGTCCTGCTTTTTGGCACTTACTCGCCCAGTGGGATCCCAACTATGCGAAAGCCGAAGCAGCCCTTCGCTCTTATTTGCTCTTGCCGACTGATGTCATTTCTGACTTGGAACAGGCAGGTTCTAGAAGGCAGAACGAAGCATAATCCTATAGACTCGAATAGCTTTCGGGCAGAATCGAGCCTAACGCGCACATTTTATGGCCCTTGCTTCGCTCTCAAGATCCATTAAGTAACTGTGCAAAAAAGCAGGGAAAGCAAGTTGCTGCCAAACACTATCCTGAAAGAGCTGAAGAGGCCACTCTGGGGAAACGAGGTAGGGTTCCAGAACCTCATATACCGTTTGAATCCATGCTTCTGATGCTGACTGATGAGATGGCGGCAGCTGGCCTGGCTGAAGATGAATCAGCCAGGCATCCAAGTCCCAAATCAAGTGCGTAAAGACGTGCTGCTTGGGCTGCAAATGGGTCCATGAGCCTACCGTGATATCCCGTTCAGCAAGGGCTTCAGCAATCTGTTCTCGGGCTCCTTTTTCGAGAAAACCATCTAGCAAAGGCACCTGGTAGAGGCCAGCCAAAAGCCCCTGATGCTCGCGATGCTGCACCAAAAGGCCGCTTTCCGACTTTCTTTCGGCAAGCCTAGCAAGCTCTCCGTCTCGCTGCCCCTGGGAGACCTGACCTCGATCAGATAAGGAAAAGTCTGCGTCTTGCGGCTGTTTTTCGATCAGGCAAAACAGGGCCGTTAACTGTTCTTGCTTTTTGGAGCGACGCTTGGCCGGCAGAGGACGCGAAAGGGGGCTAGCCCAACGACAAGCCTGACAGCGGGAGGCCAGCGGACAACGGGCGCAGTCGCTTTGTTTTGCCCGACAGATCAGGGCTCCTAACTCAATAAGTGCCTCATTGACAAGACCAGGATGACTTTGCACAAGAGGATCTTGACTTTGAAGTAGGGCTTGCTCTAGAACTTGGCTAGCCTGGCGCCGATCAGCAGGATCACCCTGCCGCCACGCGCACCAGGTATAGCGCGACAAGACCCGCAAAACGTTGCCATCAACAGCCGCTACTTTTTCGTGTTGTGCCAAACTAGCTATGGCCGCTGCACTATAAGGCCCGATACCTGGCAACGTCAAAAGCGCCTGCCTCGTCTCGGGCAAGTTGCGCTCCCCCTTCTCCCAGAGCAAACGGGCGGCCGAGCCTAGCTGTCTGGCTCGTCTGTAATAGCCTAGGCCTTCCCAATACTTCAGGACTTCCTTTTCGGGGGCTTCCGCCAGGCTTGGCAGATCTGGGAAACGCGCCATGAAGCGCTCGTAATACGGTATAACAGTCGCAACCTGCGTTTGCTGCAGCATCGTCTCCGAAATCCACACGGCATAGGCTTGGCGATCAGCCGTAATGGGCTCTGGACGCCAGGGCAAATGACGATGATTCAACAAAAACCAATCGAGCAAGTCTGCAAAGCCGTCCTGGAGCTGTTCTAGCGGATTCGATGGTGCTGTCGCTTCCGTCCGCTTTGCTGAGGCTGTCGCTTCCTCTGCTGGCTCGAGCGGCGCAGCAAAGGGTATTGCAGAATTTTGTGCTTCAGCTTTCGAAGATAAAGGCATCACCAATCCTGCAGAGCGCCCGTGAGGCTTTGGACTTCTTCGATCCCTTCGCTTTCGCAATAGGCGGCGAGTTCAGCGATCAATTCAGGCAAGCGATAGGGATGGCGCAAGGCGCTGGTACCAACTTGCACCGCACAAGCTCCAGCCAAGAGGAAGGCAATGACATCCTCGGCACTTTCGATACCACCCATACCCACAATCGGAATAGAAACCTTTTTGTAGGCGTCATGAACCATTTTGAGGGCTATGGGACGGATGGCTGGACCCGACAAGCCCCCTGTATTGTTTTTGAGGATCGGTCGGCGTTTCTTAATATCAATGGCCATGGCAGGAACGGTATTGATCAAACTGAGCGCATCTGCCCCAGCAAATTCTGCTGCCATAGCCGTATCCACGATGGATACAACTTGGGGCGTGAGCTTAACCCAGATAGGCTTTTGCGTTCTAGCGCGGCAGGCCTTAACAAGCGATTCAACAGCTTGCGGATCAGAACCGAAGCTCATACCACCTTTAACATTTGGGCAGGACAAGTTGAGCTCTATAGCTGGGATGGGGGTTTCGTTAATGGCCTCAACCACGGCCAAATAGTCAGCCTCAGAATGCCCAACCACATTTTGAATCCAGCAAACCTTCTGCTGCAGCATCCAGGGCAATTCTTGCGTCTTCCAGGCCTCCAAGCCAGGATTCTGAAGCCCAACCGCGTTGATCATGCCTCTTTCCGTTTCAGCTATGCGCGGCGGTGGATTGCCCTGCCTAGCTTCTTGGG
>JAEZYR010000023.1 GCA_023442635.1 Bacillota bacterium
CGGCGCGTGTTGCAAAGAAAATATCGCTGACCCAACGCTCAAAGTTTTTGGGATCAGAGGGCAACTGAGCCGGCAAAAGGTCAGTGATGGCACAGGAAGAAGCCCTAGCGCTCAGCGCTTCTTGAAAACGCCTGCTCAAGGCCTGGGCGAGGGCGTCATCGAAATGCGGATAGGCGATGGCCTTTTGAGCAGGGGAAGTGGCCACAGCAGGGCTTGTCAAGGAGGCAGCTGCCATGGCGGCTTGCGGCTGAGTCTTCACGCTTTGAAGCTGAGCCGTTGTCGCCAGAAGGGGCGTATCAGCTGCACCGAGTTCTTCTTGGATTTGCTGGAGCTGAAAGGCCCAGTCCACGCTTTCATCCAACAACGGCCAGTTGGGCTGAAGGAGCGAAGCCGCTCCCTGCTCACTCGAAGGTAGGTCAGAATAGCTGGTGTTTGAGGCGAGCCTAGTCGTTGGGTCGGCCTCAGGCTTCCATCGACAAGCGCCAAGCAGCAAACAAAACACAAGAACTAGAGCGACGATAAAGCGCGCGGCAGAGAACAGTGGGTGTTTGGGAGTCTGCTTCGGAGGATCAGGTAACAAATGAAAGACGCCAGCTTGCATGTCTGCTATTGTAAGATTAGGAAGTGATAAGAAGAAGCCAGAGCAGGCGAGAAGGTGAACAGGTATTCTAGACATGACAAGCTAGACACGACAACTTGCCTGAGTAAAGCGGCTTTTTCGAGCGCAAAGTCTAGGCTTGACTGTCCAAGGCCGAAAACTTTGTGCTAGCATCATTAGGATAACTAGCGAGATGGAGGAGGTGGGTAGCGTTGACCCCGATGGGAGATAGTCTACTGGCTTCAGTGGTGAACCTGGAGCATGAGGCCGAGACGCTGGTCAAAACGGCTGAGCAAGAAGCCGAAGCCCGCGTGCAGCTCGCTCGCGACAAGGCTCAACAAGCCCTCAAAGCTGCAGAAGAACGCTTGCGCAATGAGCGCCAGGAACGCCTTTCGCGCTTGCACCAGGACCAAGAAGCCGCTTTGGTGGAGGCGACGGATGTCGCGCGTCAGGCCGCCAAAGAACGCCATCTAGATGCAGAGGATCAGGGAGCGCGCCTAGAGTCTGCCGTTGCTGCCATAACAGAGAGGATTCTGAGTAGTCGTGGCCATCGCTGAAATGGATCGTCTTTCGCTGTTAGGAGCGGCGAAGGATCGTCATAAATTGATGCGCTGCTTGAGCCAGATGGGGGTAGCGCATATTGAACCCATCACCTTGCCTTCAACCGCAGAAGGGCAGCCATCGCTCGCTCTCAGCGCTGGATCCCTAGCGGCTGAGACAGCAGGGGCAGCTGAGGTAGTTGAGGAGGCAGCTGAAGCGGCGGCCATACCTGCTACAAGCGAGGTGGACAGCCTTCCTGCAGCCTGGACAACCAGCCCTGCTGACTTGCCCCCATCCCAGACAGAGCGAGCCGAGTTGGACAAGGCTCTTTCGCTCAGACTAGAGCGGCACCGCCAAGAACACTTGCGCCTTATTGCGGATCACGAGGCCTGGCGACAGCGCCTGGCTCCGCTCATCGATCTAGCTAAACATCGCCTCGAAATAGCGAAGCCTATGTTCAAGACCAGACGGGCTGTGACCGAGGCCGAACGCTTGCGGGTCGACGAACAGCGGGCAGTCATCATGGAACAGGTGCAGGCGATGAGCGCCAACGAAGAAGCTCTGCAAGCCTGCAAACAGCAAATCGAGCGCTACGAAAGCCGCCGCCATTTGCTGGCTCCCTGGAAGGAGCTGAGTCTGCCAGGTGGACGACCTGACGGTACAACGCCCCGAGGCCAGGCAAACACACAGCCCTTTGCGCGCCTAGCGGTGTTGTTTGGTACCTTTGCCACACCCGAAATGCGCCAAGAGGCCGTAACCGCTCTGCGAGAGCAAATGCCAGCTGTCGCTTCAGAGACCCTCTACCGTACAGAATTTGGTATGGCTGAGATGTTCGTTGTCCCCCAGGATGCCAAAGAAGAGGCCGAACGCCTTCTGCAGAACTATCACATGGCGACCTTCCCTGCCGAGACCGAAGCAGAAGCGCGCGGTGACTTTCCGCAGGCTTGGTTAGAACTCGGGGAGGCCTTGGCCGAACTCGAAGCCCAGAAGAAAGGCTTGCTTGAAGAAAGCAAGCGCCTGGCGCAAAACTACCCAGATTGGGAAATTCTTTATGACCTCTTCTTGCTAGAAGAAGCAGAGGCCAAAGCCCAGCTGGACATCTTCGAAATGGATCGCGCTTTTGCCCTGCGTTGCTACATACCGCGCAAGCAAGCTGATCAGGCGCAGAAGACCTTGCAGGAGCGCTTCAGACTGTGGATCAGCCGCGAGCAAGTGGCCTTGCAAGCCGATATGCCAGTCAAGCTCGAAAATCCCAAACTGCTTCAACCTTATGAAACGGTTTTGGAGACCTTCAGTCTGCCCTTGCCAGGGGTAGACCGCGACCCGACGATTTTGATGGGGCTCAGCTATGCCTTCTTTTTTGGCATGATGCTCAGCGATGTGGGCTATGGTCTTTTGCTGGCTGGCCTTTGTGCCTGGCTTGTTTGGGGTGCCAAGGTCGAAGGCAACTTCCGCAAGATGAGTTTGGTGCTCTTTCAAGGCTCTATCGTCAGCATTTTCTTCGGCTTTTTGTTCGGAGGCTTCTTTGGTGACTTGATCGACCGCGTCAGTGGCATTGACGGCGCCTTCCCAGCCCTCTTTTTCAACCCGATGGATGACCCTATTCGGATGATGATCCTCTCGATTATCTTGGGTGTCGTTCATATTTTCCTGGCCATGGGCTTTGATATCTATGCTCGCCTCAAAAGAGGGGAGGGCTACGAGGCCTTCACGCAAGTGGCACCTTGGTATCTTGTGATTGGTGGTCTCGGGCTTTTGGCTACATCGTTGACGCTTGCAGGCCAGCCCCTCGGCGCGATCGTGGCCGCTATTGGCGCCCTCATCATATTGTTCTTCAATTCCAGAGCCAAAAACCCACTGGTGCGTATTGGCTCAGGCCTTTTCGCCCTCTATGGCGTGACGGGCTTTTTGTCCGACTTCTTGTCCTATACGCGCATCTTGGCGCTGTCTCTAGCGACGAGCATCATCGGCATGGTGGTCAACCTGATCGCGATGATGGTCGGCTATCGAGGCCCCCAGGTCATTGCCTTCGTCTTGATCTTGGTTTTTGGTCACGCCCTCAATCTGGCTCTGTCAGGCCTCAGTGCTTATGTCCATACGACGCGTTTGCAATATGTCGAATTTTTCGGCCGCTGCTTGACTGGTGGTGGCATCGCTTATCAGCCGCTCTCTTTGGGTTGTGGCGTCTATACCCGCCCTGCTATGGAGAGCCTTCAACAATCGGTTAAGCCAGCCTCTGAGCGGGCTTGATCATAGAACAGCAGGAGGACAGTTATGGCTGCTACACAAATTCTTTCAGAAATTTTTTCCGGTGCGGGCGTGACCCTGTTGGGTGGCGCGATTTGCGCGGCAGTAACCGGCATTGGCTCAGCTAGAGCCGTCGGCTCTGTAGGCCAGGTCGCCAGTGGTGCCCTCACGGAAAACCCAGATTCATTTGGTAAGTTGGTGGTGCTCCAGGCTCTGCCAGGCACACAGGGCATCTATGGTCTGGTCATTTGGTTGCTAACCATGGTGCTTTCGAACTTCCAGGCAGCAGGGGCTAGCATGAGCTTAGGCAAGGGCTTTCTCTACTTGCTCTGCACCTTGCCGATGACGCTTGTGGGTTACTGGTCGGCTGTTTACCAAGGTCGCGTAGCTGCCGACGGTATCGGTCTGGTCGCTCGCCGTCCTGAAGATCAGACCAAGGCTCTGACGATGGCCGCCATGGTTGAGACTTACGCCATCCTCGCCTTGCTGGTTTCGATCCTTTCGATGATTTTCGTGGGCTCTGTCAATCTCTAAGATTTGAGTCCAAAGCTGGATTTGAGTGAAAAAATGACGCGTTTTGATGATATCAAGGCTCATGTAATGGCTCAGGCAGAGGCTGAAGCCCAAGAAATTCGGGCCAAAGCAGAGGCGACTTGCCGCCAGATCGAAGAAGAGACGGCAGCTCATATTGCCCAGCTCGAAGAGGCCGAAGCCCAGCAAGCCGCCCGCGATGAGGCCGCCCAAAAGCAAAGACGGCGCTCTTTGTCCACCTTGGAGCAACGCCGTGCTGACCTCGGGGCTAGACAGCAGCTTGTGGAGCAATGCCTCAAGC